>CAMDZK010000065.1 GCA_945910665.1 uncultured Peptostreptococcaceae bacterium | reverse complement strand
CTAATCGATTTTCGATCGGTACTGGAAGAAGGGCATGTGTGTCTTTCAGTTTTTCATAGGCGCCATTTCGCAATATTCCTCGAAGCATCCCATTGACGAAACCACCATAACGATAGGCGTATTTTTTTGCTAACTTCACCGCTTCATCCACAATGGCATGGTGAGGTGTGCGGTCCATAAAGGCCATTTGATAGACAGCCATCCGCAAAATGATTCGAACGCTAGGATCTAATCTTTTTCGTTTGGATTGATTGCTCTGGTCGATAACTGCATCGATAGCCCCTTGATAATCCAATACACCAAAAACAACTTTTCGAATAAACGCCTCTTGAGCAGGATTTTCTGACTCATTTCGCTCTTCTAAAATATGCCCCACGTATTCACTCTTGTCCGTGCGGGATAGGATTTTAAAAATTTCTTGTCTTTCATTCATAAAGATTCTTTCTCCCAAAGAAAAAGGCATATTTCCTAAGAAAAATGCCTTGAAACTTAATCTCTTCTTCTTGTAAGCATAAAGATTCGTGCCAGCTGTGCAATGGAGACGAGTGTAGCTGCTACATACGTCATTGCAGCCGCGCCTAATACTTTTTTGGCGGCGGGAACTTCGTCCCTTGTAATAAATCCATTTTCTAGATGTTCAATGGCTCGATTACTCGCATTAAATTCGACAGGAAGTGTGATGAGTTGAAAAATCACGACACCCAAAAAGAGAAAGACGCCAATTTGCATCAATTGTCTGGAAGCCATAAATAATCCTAAGAGGATTAAAATCCAAACGAAGTTACTGCCAATGGCAACCGCTGGAGCAATCGCATTTCTAAATCGAAGCGCGCCATACCCTTCTGCATCTTGTATCGCATGGCCTACCTCATGGGCGGCGACACTCAGTGCTGCGATACTCGCGCCATTGTATACTGGTTGAGAAAGGCGCAACACTTTGTTCTTAGGGTCATAATGGTCTGTCAGTGTTCCTTGCACCGGTTCGATGCGAACATTGTTGATTCCATTGTTTGCAAGCATTGTCTGGGCCACTTCATACCCGCTGTGTCCTCGCTGTGCAGGGACGCGGAGAAACTTCTGATAGGTGGATGTCACGCGAGATTGGGCAATCATCGAAATGATGAGCGCCGGTATTAATATAAGGATCGTAGGATCATAGTAAAACATTTCTTACCTCAATTCTAGTCGATGGTTGTTGGAATGATGATTTGATTTCCGCGGGCAAAATCTGCTGCGTTCATCTCTCTTTTTCCTTCAGGTTTAATTTTTGTGATTAATACAGCACCATCTGCCGTTCTCATATATATACCATGTTTATCACTGCGATAAACAGCGCCAGGGAGCCCCTCTGTTTCATTCACAGCTTCGGCCGCAGCAATTTGCATGCGCTTGCCGTCCACAAAGAAATAAGCACCTGGGCGCGGATAAAAGGTACGCACTTTTCGTAAAAAGATTTCCGTCGTATCGTCTTTCGTTATTTCTCCCATTTCTTTCGTAATCTTTTTCGCATAAGTATGGGGTCCAATTTGCTTTTGACGATGCTCGTACACTTCGTCATAATGATCAATAACTTCTACGAGCATGTCGGCGCCTAATTGGGCCAACTCGTCGTGGAGTTCATGGGCATACTTTTCATCGATTGGAACTTCTTTCATAAGAAGAATATCCCCTGTGTCCATCCCTTCATCCACAAGCATGATGGTGACACCCGTTTCTTGTTCATTAGAAAGAATCGGCCACAGTAAAGGCGCCGCCCCTCTCCAACGAGGAAGAAGGGAAGGATGCACGTTTAACACTTTCTCTGGTGCTAAATCTAAAAAGGCGGGTTTTAAAAGCTTCCCAAACGCCACTTCTACAATAAATTCAGCACCGAGTGTCTTTAATTCTTCGAGAACTTCAGGGGCGTTTACATCTTCCGGAGTAAACACGGGTAAGCCAAGTTCTAATGCTTTTGCTTTCACTGGTGTAGGTAGCACCTGATTTCGATTTCTCGGTCTGTCTGGTGGTGAAATCACGCCCACCACATCGTAATGTTCGTGGAGTTTGAGTAAAGAAGGAATGGCAAATTCGGGCGTTCCCGCAAAGAGAACTTTAGTCTTCATTTTGCTCTTCCGCTTCTTTTCTTTGCTGATATTCTTCTGGGTCTACCGTTTCAATCGCCTTGTCTCTGAAGAGAATGCCATTCAAATGATCTACCTCGTGGCTCACAGCTTTCGAGAAAAACATCTCGACCGCTTTTTCTTTTTCTTCTCCATCGACTGTTGTATACCGGACGGTTAGTCTTTCGGGACGAGCAACCGTTGCACAAAAGCCTTCGATGGAGAGGCATCCTTCAATATCAACGTAGTTCCCTTCCTCATTGACAATTTCTGGATTGATGAGTACTTCTGGTCCATCTTCAAAATGAACGGCCACCACGCGGCGTAACACGCCCACTTGCGGCGCTGCAAGGCCTGCACCTTCAGCATCGATCATCGTGTCGATTAAATCTTGCGCCAATTCTTCAATGCGCGGTGTTATATCTTTGACTGGTTTACTGATTTTACGAAGGATTGGATCTCCTTCTTGTCGTATCATGCGAATCGCCATATCTACCTCTCATTCTATAAAAAATTGGATATTTGTCTGTTTTTCTTTACTGATAGGATAAAATAAATGTTCAAGCCACGCGATTACTTGATGCATGCGCTCCTCGTGTCCGTGAAACTTTAAGATGAGTTGATGACGATATTGATTGCGAATGCGTGGAATCGTACACATGGATGGTCCGATCAATTCCATAAAGTCTACGTTTCGTTTCGTTTTGAACACAAAAAGGGCTTGACGCATTTGTTGTAAAACATCTAAGGAAGCTCGTTGATCAGGCGATGACGAGATTACGGTCACCATATGGACAAACGGTGGATAGCTAAAACTTTCTCGAATGCGAATCTCCTTCTCATAAAAAGATTCATAGGAGTGGTGTGCCGCTGTTTGTATCGCAAAGTGACTGGGGTGATAGGTCTGTAAGATGACGCGACCTTCCGTTTTTCCTCGTCCTGCGCGACCCGCTACTTGAGAAATCAGCTGGTACGTTTTCTCATTGGCTTCAAAATGAGGCATATTCAAACTAATGTCAGCCATGATTATTCCAACCAATGAAATATTTTCAAAGTCGAGCCCCTTGGCAATCATCTGGGTGCCAATTAAAATATCAATTTCTTTCGCCTTCATCTTCTCGTAAAATTTCTCGTAGGCATCTTTTTTTGTCGTCGTGTCCGCATCCATTCTGGCGACGCGGGCTTTGGGGAATACACTGGAAATATATTCTTCCAATTGTTCCGTACCTACACCAAAATGACCTATTTTATTGGATCCACATTCGGGGCAAGTCCTTGGAATATGGGATGTCTTTCCACAATAGTGGCAAAGGAGTGTATCGATGGACCGGTGATAGGTCATGGACACATCACAGTCATCACATCGTTTTACAAATCCGCAGTTTCTACAAAAGACAAAAGAGGAATGACCCCTCTTATTGAGAAATAAAATGCTTTGCTCACCTTTTGCGAGCGTCTCTTCCAATGCTTTTCGTAAATCGACACAGAGCATGGATGTGTTTCCCCGGTGGAGTTCTTCTTTCATATCGACAATCTCTGCAATTGGCAGAGGTTTGTGATTGGCACGGTGCGTTAAGGAAAGTCGTTTGAATGTCCCTTCTTCCGATGCATGGTAAGTGGCAATCGTAGGCGTTGCCGTCCCTAACACGAGTCTTCCACGGTGGTATTCGATGCGTCTTTGTGCGATTTCTACCGTTTTATACCGTGGGTGTGTTTCACTGCGATAACTGTCTTCTTGTTCTTCGTCGATAATGATTAATCCGAGATTGTCAAAAGGTGCAAACACGGCCGAGCGTGCGCCAATGGCAATTTGCACTTCATTATTTTTAATCTGTTTCCACTGTTCAAAACGCTCCGCTTGAGATAGTTTACTGTGTAACAGGGCCACATTTTTGCCAAACCGTCCCGTAAATCGTTCAATGGTTTGGGGTGTCAAACTAATTTCTGGCACGAGTACAATGGCAGACTGTCCCTTTTGGAGCACATCGTCTACCATTTGGAGATAAATCTCCGTCTTTCCACTTCCTGTAATGCCATGAAGCAAATACGCTCCTGGTTCCTGCATACTTTCATAGGCAGCTTTTTGTTGCGGATAGAGCTTCATTTTTTGTGTCTGTACAGGCCCTTCTTCAGGAAGCACCACACGCTTGACTTCCACTTCTGACACAGTCACTAGTTCTTTTTTGAGGAGAGCTTGTACGCAAGTGGAATCAGCCCCTGTTTCTCTGAGCACATCCGCTTGCAGTGATGCACCATGCATTTTCAAATAATCGAGTACTGCTTGTTGTTTTACGGCGCGATTGGAAAGTGTGGCATCTTTTTTTGTGCGAGCTACCCATTTTTGCAACTTCGGTTTTGTCTCTTTTGAAACGGAATATTTGATTTGCACAAGGCCTTCATCGATGCGCCGCTTCGCTAAAATCTCTCCGTTTTTTCCAAAAGTGCTAACCAATTCATCCCATGTCAAACGTTTCTCTGGGGTTTCTGAGAAATGATACAAAACGTCAATCGAACGACCATCGCCTGGTGGGCTCACGGCGCGAAAGGCACGGTATAAATTGGAATGGTAATGTTCATGCATGTAGTAGGCCAAGTCGATCATTTCTTGGCTCACGACCGGTGTATGGTCTAATACAGCGATAATATCTTTTACCTGAAAATTCGGCCTGTTGTTATGGATGCCTAAACAATAGCCAACCATCGGTCGATTTCCGCGGCCAAAGGGGATGTGTACCCGTTTCCCCACGGCAATGTTTCCTTCCAATTCCTGGGGCACGCGGTATGTGAAGGTCTGGTCTGCCATGCGATGATCCTGACCGACGATGATGCTAGCGTAAACTTCTTTTCTCCTGGACACCACGTTTCACCCGGCTTAATATTTGGTCCGCGACGAGCACTTTGGATTGAAGAGGCATTGCTTCCTCTTCCTTCTCATCGATAAATGTCACAATATTCGTATCTCCTTCAAAACCCGCTCCTTGTTGGGTCACGTCGTTTGCGACCATCAAATCCGCGCGTTTCGCCGTGCGCTTTTCCCGGGCATTTTCGAGGAGATTTTCCGTTTCTGCTGCAAAGGCAACCACAAACTGATGCTCTTTTTTCTCGGTGACAGTTTTTAAAATGTCTGGATTTTTTACGAGCGTCCATATCACCTGATCGCCTTGTTTTTTTATTTTTTGAGAAGATACCTCTTCCATGCGAAAATCAGAAGGTGCTGCACTCATAATGAGAGCATCGGTCGTACCAAAATACTTTTCCACAGCTTCTAGCATTTCTTTTGCAGAATCGACCGAAATTTCTGCAATTCCATGAATTTTTTGCATGCCTTTTGTTGCTGTAATTAGCGTCACCTCTGCACCCCGTTGCATGGCTCGTTTGGCAATGGTATGTCCAGTTTTTCCACTGGAACGGTTTGTAATAAAACGCACGGGATCCACCGCTTCTCTGGTTCCGCCAGCCGTTACGAGAATATTGATTCCTTGTAAATCCTTTTGGGTTGTAAATGTGGCTAAATGCTGGACAATTTCTGAAGGTTCCGCCATGCGGCCTTCTCCAATGACATTACATGCAAGAAAACCTGCGCCTGGTGCGATAAAATGTGCTCCTCGTTTTTCTAATATGCGCATATTTTCTTGTGTGGCCGGATTTTTGAGCATCTTCGTATTCATGGCTGGTGCGTAAATAACTGGAGCATCCGTAGCAAGGAGTGCCGTCGATAACAAGTCATCGGCAATGCCATGCGCTGCTTTTGCCATAATATTGGCCGTAGCGGGAGCGATAATAAAAAGATCGGCATGTTGTGCCAAATCGATATGCTCTACCCCTTCTGGATTATCGCGAGAAAATCCATCGACGTGGACTCTCGAACGAGCCATCGTCTCAAAGCAAAGGGGTGTGACAAATTTCGTCGCATGCTCTGTCATAATGACATCCACATGACAACCGAGCTTTTTTAAGCGACTCACCAAATCGAGGGATTTATAAATTGCAATCCCCCCCGATACCCCTAATAGGATGCGCTTATTCTTCAACATCGTCCGCTACTTCTTCGTCGATGATTTGCACTTTGTTGCCTAAAATTTCTTCTAAAGCAACAGAAACCGGTTTAAAACTTTCCGTTTTAATGAGTTTTTTCGAACCGTCGACAATTTTTCTCGCACGGGCAGCAGTGGCGTTCA
>CAMDZK010000064.1 GCA_945910665.1 uncultured Peptostreptococcaceae bacterium | reverse complement strand
TTCCCCTTTTTCGGCTAATTTTTCCATATTATTGATGAGGGCATGAGGAAGGACATCGGCTTTTTTCAAAATCGCAGTGTCTGCTTTGATATAGCGATCGTCTCCCGTTTGAGTAAAGATTGGAATCTCATCTTCTTTTACAGAAAGATTGTATTCTTCTGCAACGACTTCCACTGGCATTTTGTGATTGGCTTTTGCAACCGTGTCTAAAATCGCTTGGCTGACTCCATAGCGAATGGCAGTATGAAGAGATTTCCCGTCGACTTTGAGTTCTTCAATTTCTTGTGCCATTTCTTTGAAGGTCGTAATTTCTTTTCCAATGAGAACTGGGAAAATATGCTCTTCAATGATAGGAATAAAAGTCTCTGCTAAAAAGAGTGGGTCGCGCCCGCCTGCCCCAGAGTATTGCACGGCTGCACAGTCACCAATGGCTACTTGTCCATCGTCTAATAGGACTTGAATGGAAATGGATTCGCCTGGAATACGAACGCGGTCAAAGCCAGGGGTTACCGCTTCGCCAATATAGGCTGCGCCATCGGCTTTAGCGCCTTCTTTTATCGCTTTTTGGTCATCAAAGAAAAACCCTGTACGTCCTTTGGAAAGGACAATATTTTTAATTTTCAATGTTTACTCCTTATCTTCTTGGTCTTCCTACAAGACGGCCTTTACTAATTGCATATACGTCATCGGTTACCATTTGGAAGGATGGTTTTCTTCCTTCTATGTCTGCACGTTCTTTAATTTTTTGTTCGTGGAACTCTCTGAGTTCAGGTGTTAATGGAACATTACCCATGTGGAATACACGGATGGCTCCATCGTTGTCACGCGCTGGCAATAATTTACCTGCGTTGTAGCGGCTTGGTGCAAATGGAATGTCAATGACTCCTGCTTCAAAGGCACGAATCGTACCAATGGCAATATCTCCATCTCCCATTTCTAAGACTTTATTGACGACGGCTCTTGTTTCTGCGGCAATCATAATTTTCTCATCTTTTAAGGAGAATGTGTTGAGTTGTTGGTCAGAGAGCATGTCGATCATTTGTTTTGTACAGCGAAGACCTTCAGCATTGGCTTCTTTTGTTGGTACACCCATGGCTTCGTGTGGTGTTTTTACGATTACTTTGGTGACTTTGGAAAGAGCTGCTGCTGCAGAACCCCATGAAATAACGGCAAAAGCTTTTGCTTCGTCTTGTGGGAATCCACCCATCCATTGGTGAAGGACCGTTGTGACTATGCAATCATGATAGCCAAAGCGGTGTAAGTATTCTTCTGTGAGCATTTTTAACGTTTGGATGGCTGCAACGTCTTGAATCAAGTTTCCGCATTGGCCATACCCTACTGTGATATTTTTTACGCCTTGTTCTGCTGCAAGGAGCGCTTCAATAATTGCGACTGTATGAGAAATAAAGGGGGGTACAAGAGTTCCTGTAAGAGGTCCAAATGGTTCACGGTTGATTGGTACGCCAGCTTCTTCGTATAATCCGACGAGACGGTCACAATACATCCAGTCTTCAATCGTCTTTTCTAATGAGACGTTTTTAGAGTATGGAATATTATAAGAGATCCCTCCACCTTCGTAACTTGTGAAACCACCAGCTAAAGTAATTTCTGTAAGAAGGCGTGCTTCCGGTGTGCCGTGACGCACTTGCACTGGTTTATCTAATGCTTCAATGATTTGACGGCACGCGGCAACCCCGTGGTTGACAGCGGGAAATCCATTGAGCATGGATTTGTTTTCACGCATGGATTCTTCGATTCCCACTTGGGCTTCTTTATAGCGATTTTGTCGTGTATAAGAGTCGATAGTCGTGGGAAGTAAATCCGCTTGTCCGTAGTTTTGTAGATATGTCAAAAGCTCGATTTGGTCGTTAATTAAAGGTACGCCTGCACGCGGTTGAATGAGGGTTCTTCCTTCCGCATCCGCTTTTGCTAATTCAAGAGAGAAGATTTTTTCTTCTGGGAGTGATTTATGAAATTGAACAGCTTCATCAAAATCGACAGCAGCGCCTGTTGGCCATTGTTGAAGCACTTCTTTTTGTAGTGCCAGAAAATGATCCATCGATAGTTTCTGGTTTTTAATGTTTGACATTCAAGATCTCCTTTTTCATAATTTTCATGGCGACGTCTGGATCGTGGTCTGCGAGAACGCCCATGGCAGATAAAATATAATGTTGATCCACCCACAAATCTTTCACTTGTGGTCGTAAATGATACGGATTCATTGGATCATAATAGGAATAGGATAGTAAATCATCTAAACGATTGGATTGAAGCAGTGCGCCTCCTGTGACCACCATATTGGGTACGTCTCTTAAATCTTTCCCCGTTTGCGCGTATTGTAAGCCGACGGGTGTATATACTTCTTCCCACTCCCCCGCGTGGCGTCCCACGGCGACAGAGACTGCAGAAGATGCCAAAGCAAAATCGAGAGCTTCCCAGCGTTCGTCTGCCGGTACGATGGACTTGTCTTCGTCTAAGATGGTTAACATATCGATAATTTCTTCTTCTGAAAGACCACTGCGCTCGACAATTTCATCCAATCCTACGGCTTCTACGATTCCATGCATGCTATAACGCATTCCCAAATCGCCTTCGACGGTCCGTTTTTCTTCTGGTTCTTGTATTCCTTTATAGATGACATTATTTTGGGATGGTGCTCCTTTAGCGATGGAATAGACATCCGTTGTGGCACCGCCTAAGTCGACAGCGACGAGTTCACCCATACCAGGGATTTCTTTCGTCCCTTTAGAAAAGAGATGCAGCGCTTGAAGCACAGCTGAAGGTGTGGGCATTGCGATACTTCCTAAAAGCTGGTTCACTGTAGAGAGACCTTTAGCTTCCACAATTCTTCTAATAAAACAATTGCGTATCACTTTTTGCACTTCTTCAATCTCTAAAGTATCAAGGGTAGGCATTATATTTTTACAGATGGATACGTCCCACTCTTTTAATTGTTCTTTACAGGTTGCTTGTGCAGCGCGGTTTCCCGCGTAAATAATTGGGAATTGTGGTTGTAGTGTTGCGAGCATCTTCGCATTGTGTTCTATACAGCTACGATTGCCCCCATCGGTTCCTCCACACAGGAGAAATATGTCCGGTTTGATGCGCTTGATTTCTTCTAAGTCTTCTTCGATGAGTTCGTGAGAAAAAGTGTGTACCACTTTTGCTCCTGCGCCTAACGCTGCTATCCGAGCCGCTTTTGCTGTCAGATCGGGAACAAGACCGCTAACCATCATCTTCAAGCCACCGGCAGCACTGGAACAGGCGTAAAACTCAGAGAAATCTTCGAGACGTGCGCCCATTTTTTCCAAGGCGTTGTTCAGACCAATTTGTATATCCGTATCGACAGTCGTAAAATCTTGTGCTCGGCCGATAATTTCCGCTTTTTGGCGATCGACAGCTGTTACTTTTGTAAACGTGCTTCCAAAGTCGATCAAAAGTGTGTTCATTGGTCGATTCCTAAATCTTCTTTCAGGCAAGCGATGCCTTCTTCTGGTGCGGACCCTGGTCCAAAGACGCGGTTAAAGCCCATGACTTTAAACCGTTTTTCCACATCTTCAAAATCTTGTTTACCAACGACGATATTTCCTCCTACATATAAGAGAATATCTTCCAGTCCGGCTTCATCGCACTTCTCGCGAAGTCCTCGGCAGTCTAACTCCCCATGTCCATAGAGTGAACTGACTAAAATACACGATGCATCCGTTTCTATGGCTGCTTTGATATACTCTTCTTGGCTCACCATTACTCCTAAATTAGTGACATCGAATCCAGCCTCGCGATAGGCGAACTCTAAAATTCGAATTCCTACTGCATGAACGTCCGCTCCGATGACGCCCATGACGATGTTTTTCTTATTCATGCTACCCCCCTGGTTGATGTACGGAATAAGTTTTCCTCCTCTAATCGTAAACACTATTAAAAAAAATTGCAAGTGATATTGACAATATTTTGTAGGATAAATGCCGAACCCTTACAAAGTAAAAGGCACTGGAAGCCCAGTGCCTTTTTACATCTAGATTAGCAAACGTCTCTTCCAGCGTCAGTTTGGATAAATCCTTCTTTGCCTAAGATTTCGATTGCTTGATCCCGTTTATTTTCGTTAATCATGACGATTGGGCCAGTACATCCCATTCCGCTTTCAGCGTATACGCCATGTTTCCAAAGCGCACGAACTGCATCTTCCAATTCAAGAATGTCGATTCCAGCAATGGTTTCAGTAACTGTTTCCGCATCGGGAGCTTTCACTTCTTCCACTTCTGCTGCTGGTTTTTCTTTTTGAACTGCTGCTGCAATAAGGTCATCTAATCCTGCTTTTTTCGCGGCTTTCATTTCAGCGCGAGCAATTTGTGGGAGTTTGCCTTTAGCAACTTCACCGCCGTAAGAAATGGCGTTTGCTATTACTGGCGCACCACTTGCACGAGAGATAATGAGAACGATGCGGTCATAATCTTCCCCTACACCAGGTCCATACCCATATCCTGTTGCTTCATATCCGCCACCTGTAGAGTAGGAAGAGAACATCTTCATCAAGATATTCCCAGTGAGGGAATCTTGTACCATGACATCAGCAGATGCTTGTAACAAGTCATTTCCACGCATGACTGCTCCACCGTCGGAACGATGGGATTCAGCAAAGTCGATGGAATACCCATTCTTTTTAAGGTCTAATAAGATACGCTCTACTTGACGGATATTGTCTACGTTTAATAATCCTACGGTCGGTTTTTCGATTCCAATTGCTTTTGCTGTGGCAATTCCGTAAATCGCATTTCTTACCATACCTTCAGTACGGTTTGTTGCAGATGTTCCTGTGGTTGTAGAAACTATCATGTCTTGTCCTTCTGCTGGTGTGACTACACGGCCAACAGTGGATACGCCGATGGGGAAAGAATAATGCATTGTGACACAAGCATCCAACGTACCTGCATCGAGCATTTCTTCCATGCGTTTGTAGCCTTCGTCTTCTGATTCCACAACCTCTTGTGTTAAAGAAGACTCGACTTTTGGTCCAATGAGGACCACTTCGATTCCATGGTCTTTCTTTTGCGCGAGTTCTGCGCCTTTTACGACGTTTTCCACGCCGTGCTCAGAACCTAAAGTGGTCACACCCACACGCATTTTTTGACCAAAAGAACCTGTTTCTAATGCATCAGCAAGTTCATTAAAAACTTTACTGACCATTTTTTCTACATTTGCCATGTAATCACTCTCCTTCGGAGAAGCTGGCAGCGAGTTTGCGCATTGCGTCCGCTACGGTTTTACGTACAGACTCTTCAGAGACGCCCGTTTCTTCCTTCGCCAGACCTTCATTTTTCGCTAATAAGATAGATACACCATCAAATTGGTTTGTCATACGGCCTAAGAATAAGGATCCTTTACCGACAAACATTGCATTATTAATTTTACCGTCTAAGATATCTTCACGTCCAAAGCCCATGTATGGTACACCAGATGGAATGTGTCCTTGTGTTGGAGCCCATCCTTCCATACCATGTTCAGCAATGAAGTTTGGAAGATCTTTTTTCTCTAATTGTTTTTGCATAACTGCAAGAGCACCGATCATTTTGAAGTTAGCAACTGGAACATCTCCTGCACCTGCAGGTTTAGTGATGTCTGGGTTTTGCATTTCAACAGAGAATTTATCAACATCGGTAATTTTCATTTCAGCACGTGCTAGTGGGTCAAGAACAAGAGATGAAATAACCGCTTGTGGAGCAGAACCTGTTCCAACAGTGTGACGTCCTACGACATCTGTGCGAAGAACTGGGTTTTTGCCGTCGTTTTCACCAACGATAACACCAACACCTGCAACACAGTCTTCTAAGATTGGAAGTCCTTTTTTCACGTGGTCTTTACCGTTCATACCGAGTTTTGCAGTAGAACCACCCGCTACAATGAGAACATTCTTGAACGTTCCAGCTTGTACTAAAGAAGATGCAACGATCATTGCATGCGTCGGTGCAGCACAGAATCCACGTGTGTCAGAACCAGATGCATTTTTAAGTCCAGCAAGTTCAGCAATCGCTTTTGCGAAGTTACCACCACCACGTTGGTTGATGTCACCACATGCTTCTTCTGAACACTCGATGACGTACTCGATATCCATTGGATCGATGTCTGCATTTTTAACTGCATGAAGAGCTGCTAAGATACCAGAAGCTTTTACGACAAGGTTTTCGAAGATAACGTGTGCACCTAAGTTTGTGTCCACATCATGCGCGCGCTTAACAACACCGACAACTTCACCTTCGTAGTACAGCTCTCCTCCATCGTCAGCAATTGCTTTGTCAATTCCTCCCTGAT
>CAMDZK010000063.1 GCA_945910665.1 uncultured Peptostreptococcaceae bacterium | reverse complement strand
TGAATGGTCTCTAAAGTAAGATCCATGTCAATGTAGATGCCTTTCATTTCCGCTTCTTGATCGCCCACCATGAGGCCTGCATTGTCCCATTCTTCTTGGGTTTCAAAAGGCGCATTGATGGAAAACCAGTGGTATAGTTCACGCAAGTATGGCATTGTACTCTTCCTTTCTTTTTTTAATATCTCGCATCAGTTCTAAGCGCTGTTCGTACTGCATTCGTTTGGTGGCCAATATTTCTTCTTTCATCTGAATTTGTTTGGCTAGCCACATGAGCAGCACGGGATTTCGTTCTTCCACGGCTTGTTTACCGTAGCGGTAATAAATCGCCTCTTCATACACTTGCTTGCCAGGCACAGCGCGCATCAGTGTATAAAATTTTCCTGCATCAAAGATCCACGTGTCTTCTTCTATCGTAAAGCCATGTTCATGGAGATACCGTCTCACTTCTTCTTCCCCTTTTTGGGGGGATAAAATCAAATGAGAAAGAGGCTTGCCCTCTTGGACCGCCCCTTCTAAAATTCCCATGATTGTATGACCGCCCATGCCTGTAATCACGATCGTCGATAATTCTGTAGTATCGATGCCTACTAAACCATCGGTGACGACCAATTCTACCGCGTCTTTTCTCGGATGGTCTTGGATTGCAATGCGGCATTTTTCCAATGATCTCTCGCTAATGTCAGTGGCGATGACTTTTGTTATATCATCACGATGTAATGCCAAAAGCGGAATCTTTCCATGGTCTGTACCCACATCGCAAACGACAGGTCCTACGAGACGCTGGGCAATTTTTTCCAATCGATCCATTATTCTAAAAAGTCTTTCAGTTTCGTGCTGCGTGATGGATGTTTTAATTTACGGAGGGCTTTCGCTTCAATTTGGCGAATGCGCTCTCTTGTCACATCAAACTCTTTTCCCACTTCTTCCAAAGTACGTGGTGTACCGTCTGTCAATCCAAAGCGAAGTTCAAGCACTTTTCGCTCCCGCTCACTGAGGGTATTCAATACTTGGTTTAGCTGTTCTCGAAGCATCGTGAAGTTTGCCGCATCATCGGGCGCAACCGCTGAATCGTCCTCGATAAAATCGCCCAAGTGGCTGTCTTCCTCTTCCCCAATTGGCGTTTCCAAGGACACAGGTTCTTGGGCAATTTTACGTACATCTCTGACTTTTTCTACGTCGATGCCCATTTCTTCCGCGATTTCTTCATTGGTGGGTTCACGTCCTAAATCTTGAATAAGTTGACGTTGGACACGAACGAGTTTGTTGATTGTTTCCACCATATGAACAGGGATACGAATGGTTCTCGCTTGGTCTGCAATGGCACGAGTAATTGCCTGGCGAATCCACCAAGTTGCATAGGTGGAGAATTTAAAGCCTTTCGTGTAGTCGAATTTATCGACGGCTTTCATAAGTCCCATGTTTCCTTCTTGGATTAAGTCCAAGAATTGGAGACCACGACCCACATAGCGTTTTGCAATGGAAACGACCAGACGTAAGTTCGCTTCTGCTAAACGCTGTTTGGCAAAATTACTACCGGCTTCCATTTCTTTCGCCAAAATAACTTCTTCTTCCGCTGTCAGAAGGTCGATTTTCCCAATTTCTTTTAAGTACATTTTGACTGGGTCGTCAATGCTAATTCCTTTGACGTCGGTTAAATCTTCTGGCTCTTCCTTGATGAGTTTTTCAGGGTCTTCTTCATCTTCTTTGTCTAAATCATCTTCATCATCAATTTCGTCTGATTCCAATTCTTCTTCATCTTCTGGAAATTCCACGCCTTCTTCAATGAGACGTTTGACAATTTCATCCACGTCTTCTTTATCGAGTTCTTCAAATCCTTCTAAGTCTTCAAATTGCTCGATGCTGAAGACATGATCATTTTCTTTCGCAAGTCTTGTCGCTTCTTCATAAATGGCAACACGGTGTTCTAACCAATCCGTATAATCTAATTTTTCCATCAAACTCCCCCTGTTCGCTTTGAGGTTAACTGTTTATTTATTTCTTGGAGTCGCTGAATTTTTCCAGCGAGTATGTCTTTTACTTCTTCCGGGTCCGATTGGCTCAACCATTCGATTTCTTCCAATAATTTGGCTTGCTCTTCTTTTAGTACGGTTGTTTGTAACGCTAAAAAAAGCTGTTGTTCCGCCTTTGTATCGCCATGAATGGTGTGATACGTCTTTCGAAAGAGTCCCATCAATCCGTCATAGGTTTTATCGTGGGCGAATTCTTCCACTAATGAATCGACCGTTAGGATTTCTTTTTTTTCGTATTTTTCTCGAATGGATGTAGCGAGATTCCACATGCCTTCGTGGATGATAAACTCTTCATTCCAATAGGGCGAAAGCCTATTGTATTCATCTTCTCCTTCGAGCGAATATGCGAGCATCGATACCATGAGTTGGCCACGAGCCCTGGAAATTTTTCCTTTTTGTTTTGGTTTTTGAATCTCTTTATCTTCCTTTTTATACCCTATTTTCATAGTGGCTCCGCGTTTGCGTTGGACTTCTTCTAAGAGGGAGTCCGGATCCAACTGGGCTTGGGTTGCTAAACTCTTAATATATTCATCGCGTTCAAAGGACCTATCCAAGCGGGCAATAATTTCTGCAGCCTTTTCCACAAAGGCGACACGTTCTTCCACTTGGTTGAGATTGTATTTTTTCATTTCTTCACGGATAAAGTATTTTGTGGGCACAAGTGCATTGTCGATCGCTTTATCCATGGCTTCTTCTCCGTACTGCTTTAAGTAATCGTCTGGGTCTAAGCCTTCTTCTAATTGGATGATTTTAGGACGGATACCTGCTCCTTCTAATACTTCAATGGCCCGGTTGGTCGCTCGAATCCCTGCTGCATCTCCATCGTAGAGAATGTAGATTTCTCCTGCGTGGTGTTTTAAGAGCTTGGCTTGATTTTCTGTAAGAGCTGTTCCTAAAGAAGCTACTGTGCGGGTAAATCCATAGCGGACCATTTGGATGACGTCCATATAACCTTCTGTAAGAATGACTGGGTCTTGTTTCCCTGTGCGGGTCACGTTTTGTAGTCCGTAGAGATGATTACCTTTAACAAAGGTCATAGATTCTTTGGAATTTAAATATTTGGCTGCATCATCCCCAAGTGTTCTTGCGCCAAAACCGATGACGCGATTCCTCGTATCAAAGATGGGAAACATGAGGCGATTTCTGAAATAATCGTAGACTCTTCCTTTTTCACTTTTCGCTAAGAGTCCCACTTCAACTGCATCGTCGATGTTAAAGCCGTTTTTCTTCAGATGGTTGTACAGGTCATCCCAACTGTCTTTTGCATAGCCCAAGTAAAAACGGTTGATGGTGTCGTGGTCAATTTCACGCTTTTCTAAATATTCTTTGGGCGTTTTTGATACGAGTAATTTTTTATAATAGAAGCGCATGGCTTCTTGATTCAAATCGTAGATGGTTTTTTCTTTTTGAAGGCGTTTGGTTTCTTCGGGGTCTTCCGTGATGGGAATGCCCTTTTTTTCTGCCAAATAACGAAGGGCCTCCACAAAGGAAAGGTGATTATTTTGCATCAAAAAGCTAATGGCATCGCCCCCTGCTCCACAACTAAAACAATGGAAGGACTGCCGTTCTGGCGACACACTAAAAGAAGGGGTTTTGTCCGTGTGAAATGGACAACTTCCAAAATAATTGGCCCCTCTTTTCTTCAGTGAAATATATTCTCCGATAACATCTAAAATATCGGTCTCTGCTTTTATACGTTCTACGGTTTCTTCTGGGATCCGCATTCACCCCGCCATCCTTTCGGCATGAAGTGGTTTTCAAACACGGAGATTGCGAACCGGTCAGTCATGCCGGCAATGTAGTCGGTGACGATGGTATGCGGGTTTTCCGTGTCTAAGTTGTATATGGACAAGTGCTCCTTAGGGAGTCGGTGTAAATTTTCGTAATAGTATTTGTAGAGTGTTTCCATGAGAAATTCAGCTGGTTCTTGGTCGGATTTCACTGTTTTGGATAGGTAGATATTCTCAAAGAGAAAATCGCGCAAGGCATTGGTTGCCTCATGCACAGGTTTGCTCATACTGATCTGCGTTACGCCTTGGCTGTTTTTTACAACGTCGTAGATCATCGTGGAAATCCGGTCGCCATGGCTTGCCCCGAGTACATCGATGGCGTCTTTTGGCAAAGCATCTTCTGTGAGAAGACCTGCCCGAATGGAGTCGTCAATGTCGTGGTTGATATAGGCAATGCGATCAGCCAGTTTCATAATTTGAGATTCTAGAGTTTCTCGGACTTGGTCGCCCGTATGATGGGCTATGCCTTCTCGCACTTCGTAGGTGAGATTGAGGCCATGTTTGCCATTCTTTCTGGATTCTAAAAATTCCACCACGCGTACGGATTGTTCGTAATGCTTGAAGCCTGCTGGATTAAGTTTGTCGAGGATATCCTCCCCCATGTGACCAAAAGGCGTATGGCCAAGATCGTGCCCCAAAGCGATGGCCTCCACAAGATCTTCATTTAGGCGAAGACTACGGGCGATGGTACGGCCAATTTGCGACACTTCCAACGTGTGGGTCATCCGCGTGCGGTAGTGATCTTTCCATGGATCGAT
The DNA here is from genome assembly GCA_945910665.1 of uncultured Peptostreptococcaceae bacterium. Lineage (GTDB taxonomy): Bacteria > Bacillota > Clostridia > Tissierellales > Peptoniphilaceae > JAAYQA01. Next base: position 1,731 of record CAMDZK010000063.1, on the reverse strand, counting down.
ATAGACTTGAGTTTTGTGCTTCAGCCTGCGAAAAGCCTTCGAATGAAGAATCCGGTCCCTGTCGCGTTGGAAATCGGTGCGAAGTGGGCATGGTTCTTCAGGAGTTACGCGCCCTTTTGAAAGCGCAGAAAATTGGGCTTTGTCGCTAAGCCAAAGTTTTTCACGTTCATGTATTTGTTCGCGCATAATGATCCCCTTGACCGGCCAGATGCCGGAGTGATGTCGCCTATCGGCTGTGAGGCGCCTTCGGCTAGTGATAAGTGATAAGTGATAAGTGTAATAGGAAGCGATTATCGCTGCCTTCGGCAACTGTATTGGAATAGCGGGAATTCTCCCTTACGCTGTCTCTCCTTGACACCGTTTCCCCCCTTTAACAAGGGGGGCTTTGTCTGTATTCAGGCTGAATCTAATTTTGAGATGTACTATAAAAAATCATACGAGGGCTTCAAAGCAAGGCTTTCTACAGTTCCTGCTTTTCCGGAAAACGCTCCTGCATTTTCTCGATTATAATCGCAGCAGTTTCTTCAATTGCTCGATACGATACGTCAATTACTGTACACCCAATGGCGTCCATGAGTGTTTGTGATCGTTTTAATTCATCTTTGATGCGGTCGATTTTTGCGTAGGTGCTATTTTGCGACGTGAGGCCTAATGCTTTTAGGCGCTCTTCTCGGATTGAATAGAGTTTACTTGGGTCTGCTATCAGGCCAAAGATGCGATTGGGGTCCACGTCATAGAGCTCGTCGGGTGCTTCGACTTCTGGTACGAGGGGAATGTTTGCCACTTTATAGCCTCGATTCGCCAAGTACATGGACAATGGGGTTTTAGAGGTTCTTGACACTCCAATCAGCGTAATATCCGCTTTCAAGACACCCCGTGGGTCTTTTCCGTCGTCATATTTGACGGAAAATTCGATGGCTTCAATCCGTTTGAAGTAATCTTCTGAGAGCGGTTCGGAGCGGCCGGGTCGTTTGACGGGTGCTTTTCCGTAATATTCAGACATTTCCTTCAAAACCGGTCCCATTATGTCAAAGCATTTAACTCCATGTTTATAGCATTCCATAAGCATATGGTCGTGTAAATCCTCCACAACCAGTGTAAAAATGATCATGGCGTCTTTATCTTTCATGGATGCGACGAGATTTGAGATGGCTTCTCTCGAGCGCATAAATCCATGGCGGATAAAGACGTATTCGATTTCTGGGAATTGGGCAAGGACTGCCTTTGATACGACGTCTGCCGTTTCTCCGGAGGAGGCAGAGACGACGTGCAGATTTATGGTTCGCATGCTGCTGTTACAATCATCCTGGGGGCAAAAATTTTGCGGGTGAGGTCGTTCGTTCTTTTCAACAATGCTAAACGATTATTTCTTACTGCTTCATCTTCGACCATGACCATGGTGTTGTCTAAGAAATTATCGATAACGGGCGATGAAGTTGCGAGGATGTCCAATGCATTTTTATAGTTGGATGATTCGATGTTTTCTTCAATCGCGTCATCATTGCCACCGAGCGTATATAGGTTTCGCTCTTCGTCTGACTCAAAGAGTTCAGGGTTTACTTCTGCATCTTCCGCTTTTTCTGCCAAGCTATTTACCCGTTGTAATGAGGTGAGAATTTCTTGGGAGTGGTCGATACTCAGAAAATCTGTTACCGCGGAGATTCGTAAGAGCGCTTCGTAAATATAGTTTGGTTTATCTTCGACGACAGAATCGATAATGTCGTAGCGGTA
>CAMDZK010000062.1 GCA_945910665.1 uncultured Peptostreptococcaceae bacterium | reverse complement strand
GTTGGACATGCTTTGATACAACGGGTGCAAGAACCACAAGTATCCTGTTCTTTCTTTTGCGTTTCATAGGTTCCACTCGTTGCAAGGAGCGCAATAAAAACATAACTTCCACCCTGTGTATGGATAAATTGCCCATTTTTCCCAATATAGCCAAGTCCACAGGCGTCGGCAAAGGGCCGTTCTTCTAATGGTCCCGTATCAATTTGAACAGCAACAGATTCTCCGAGACTTTCTAAGTATGCTACCACAGGCGCTAATTTTTCTCGTAAGAGGAGATGGTAATCTCTTCCCTGGGCACTTGCAGTGACAGGAGCTCCTGTTTGTTGCGCGGCTATTTTATCATAGGGCCATAAAAAAACGAGAATGCTCCTTGCATCTTGAAGTAAATCTTTTTTATTTCGGGATAAAGGACCGGGAAGAAACTCCAAGGGTGTGAAAGAAGATCGCACAGGTGGGTCTACTGTCACAGCCCCACAATCCAACCATCCTGTTTCCAATGCAATTTGTCGTATTTTTTCAAAGGAATTCTCCATATTTTTCACCCTATTCATTATAGCATATCCCTTTTTTTCGATGGATTCATGGTATAATAGAAACGCTTGAAAGGATGTTAGCATGTTTCATAAAAAGAAAATTTCTCTGAGAAAAATCGATTTGCCGCTGATCCTTACCATCATCGCCCTTTGTATTTACGGGATTGTGGTATTGTACTCAGCGACCTACAGTTTTAATACGTCTCGTTATGTATGGACGCAACTTCTCGCGACAGGGGTGGGGTTTGTTGGCGTTCTCTTTTTGCTTGCCTTCAATCAGGATTTGTTGAAACAGCTGCATCTTCCAATTTACGTTATTATCAATGTCCTGTTGCTTCTCGTTTTGTTTTTTGGAACCGGAGAAGAAACTTGGGGCGCTCGCAGTTGGCTCAGTTTTGGACCGATCAGTTTTCAACCTTCGGAAGTGGCAAAAATTGGTTTGTTACTCAGCTTTTCTACCTTTATTGAACAACACCAACGGGTGATCAGTCACCCTAAAACGGTTTTAAAAACGCTTCTTTACGTTGGGCTTCCTCTGACACTTATCGCACTCCAGCCTGACTTTGGTACCCTGATTGTATTTGTGTTTTTTATCGTCATTATGCTCTATGCAGCGGGACTCGATATGCGCTATTTCTTCGCCGCACTTGCTGCAGGCCTTGCTGCTCTTCCCATTCTGTATGGTCGCCTCGATGAATTCCAAAAAAACCGAATTCGAAACTTCTTAGATCCCACAAGGGATATTGGAGACACAGGATACCAAGCGAACCAAGGGCGTATCGCCATCGGTTCTGGTCAACTCTCAGGACGTGGATATTTGCAAGGGGTTCAAACCCAATATAATTTTATCCCCACCAAAGAAACCGACTATATTTTTGCCGTTCTCGTGGAAGAGTTGGGCTTTATCGGAGGAATTACCCTGATTGGCCTCTACTTATTTATGCTCGTACGCATTGTCCGTATTTCCATGACTTCTAAAGACATGTTTGGTCGCGTCTTGTGTATTGGCGTAGCCGCGATGTTTTTATTCCATATTTTTGAAAACATCGGCATGACCATAGGTTTAATGCCCATTACAGGAATTCCCCTCCCCTTTATGAGTTACGGAGGAACATTCCAATTGACGAATTTATTGTGTATTGGCATGGTTTTAGCCTGCGGGATTCAAAGAAAACCGCTGGATTTTTCTGAATAATGAGAAGCGCACATGCGCTTCTTTTTATTTGCCCAGTGTATTCATTAAGTCACATGCCGAAGGCATATATCATATCATGATAATAATGAAACATGAAGTGAGCGAAAGGCGGCAGTAGCCGATGGACTGTGGAGAAATGGATGCCATTGCACGTAAGCACGGAAGGCGGTTTCATTTGCACACAATCATATAGTCAGAAACAAAATAGAGTTCGCTTGGAGCAAATCCTGCCCTCTCTAAGCAGGCCAATCAAAACGACATTGCATTTGCGACTTCCGTGTGTTCGTAGCAATGGCCCATTTCGGAACCGTTTGGCACAGTGGCTGCTGACGCCTGAAGCGTTGGCTGGAATAATCAAAGATACGCACGCAACCCGCCTCGTTTCATTCGGCACCCCTTGCCCTGGAATAGAGCGGGCAAATACAAGTAACCCATCGAGATGGAAGGGGCTTTGTCTTGATTTGCATTCTTTCGCTAAGTTTGAAGTTTACGGGAAATAAAAGGTATAGAAATAATACTTAAATGAATTTCTGCTCCGCAGAATGAATTTTCTCGCTTCACTCGAAGTGAATGGATGGCTACGCCATCATGATAAATTATAAAAGATGAAGATAGTAGAAACTTCTATTAAGAAAAAGCATGAATCCAATGTGGACTCATGCTTTTTGCGTTTCACTTAAAAATTCCATTTGATTTTCCCTTGCCAGGCGCTCTTCTTCCTTCATTTTAAAGCACTTTCTGCACAAAGGTTCGTATTCTTGTTGGGCGCCGATGACGACGCGGTCTCTTTCTTTCGACTTTCGATAACTGACCCACGCATCCACACCACAGTTCGCGCAGACGGCGTGGTGTTTTGTCAAATAATCGCAGATGGGCATCAGTTCTTTTACAACTTCAAAGGGTGTTCCTGTGAAGTCCATATCGAGTCCTGCCAATACAACTGTCTTGTCCATGTCCAACAATTCCTGAATTGCTTTAACAATTTCCGTGGGATGGTCTTGTAAAAATTGGACTTCATCGATTCCAATCACTTCCATGGGTTCAGTTCGCGCTGCTTCCAACACTTCTTCCATAGAAGAAATTGGAGTACATTGCATTTCTGTGCGGTCGTGGGTACGAATACGGTGTAACCCATCTCTCGTGTCCGTCGTGGGTTTAAAGGCAGCCACATTGTATTTCGCGATGCGAAAGCGATTTAAATCTTTCCAAAGGGATGATGTTTTACCAGAAAACATACTCCCCGTATGCAAAATCAGTTTTCCACTATACTGATGCATTATTCAACAATGATTTCTTCAATGACCACATCTTCTGTGGGGCGGTCTTGACTATTGGTTTGTACGCGTGAAATCTCTTCAATCACGTCCATCCCTTCAACCACATGACCAAATACGGCGTGCTTTCCGTCGAGCCAATAGGCTCCACCATGTTTTTCGTAGGCATCAATCACTTGATCCGTATATCCTTCCGCAGTTCCGATTTCTCGCATTTGGCGAATGATGTTATCAGGCACATGATTTGCAGTGATAATAAAAAATTGGCTTCCATTCGTGTTTGGACCGCGGTTTGCCATGGAAATCGCTCCGTAAAAGTTTCTCGCTCCTTGATGGAATTCATCTTCGAAAGTTTCTCCGTAAATGCTCTCGCCACCCATGCCAGTTCCTGTTGGGTCTCCCCCTTGAATCATAAAATCTTGAATCACGCGGTGAAAAATAACTCCATTATAGTAGCCACTTCTCGCGTGTTCTACAAAGTTTTGTACTGTTCTTGGTGCAGCTTCTGGGAATAATCGGAGTTTTACATCTCCGTGATTTGTTTTAATCGTAGCAAATAGATCTGTATCTGCAGGTTGTCTGTATTGTAATAACATGATTATACCTCCTTCGTATGTAACGCTTCTTCCATCGCCCGGACGAGCGCTTTTCGATCTTCCTCGGTCGTATCGAAACTTGTGACAATTCGAATTTGACCGCCATGATAGTATAAAGGATATTTTTGTTTCAAGCAAACATATTGAGCTTCACCCATCTCCACAAAGAGAATATTCGCATAGGAATCTTTATTGGCGATGACAAACCCTAAAGTTTCTAACTCCTCTTTGAGAATTCTCGTTTGCTCATTTGCGATATGGGCGTTTTTCATATATAAATCATCTTCCAGATAAGCGAGAATTTGCGCTGAAAGATAACGATGTTTCGAGAACAATTGCATAAATTGCTTGCGTAGATATTTATACCCATTTGATTTTGCCCGGTCAAATACGACAATGGCTTCTCCAAACATCATGCCGTTTTTCGTGCCACCAAAAGAAAGGACATCGACTCCAGCTGCTTCTGTGAGATCTGCGATGGATACACCCAGTTTTTCTGCGGCATTGGCAATTCTTGCGCCATCTAAATGAAGGTATAAGTCATTGGCGCGACAGAACTCTCCCAATTCTTGGATTTCTTCTGTCGTATACAAAGTGCCCGTTTCCGTTACATTGGAGATTGAGATGACGCGCACATGCACGCGATGTTCATTATGTTGATTGGCCAAATACGGTTGAATCATCTCTGGGGTAATTTTTCCTTGGACACTTGGGATTTGAATGATTTTATTTCCCGTTAATCGTTCAAAAGCGCCGCATTCATCTGTATTAATGTGTGCTTCTTCCGCACAGAGAACTGCATCAAAAGGTCTAAGTAATCCTGCGAGTCCTATGACATTGGCCGCTGTCCCTAAGGCAACAAAATAGACTTCAGGGTTTGATTCGAATACGCTCTGTACTTTTTCCTCTGCTTGTTTTGTCAATGGATCGTAACCATAACTATCCACATCGGATGCATTGGCAAGGCATAGAGCGTTCATGATTTTTTCATGGACGGGAGCGTTGTTATCACTTGAGAATTTTTTCATCGTATCGTTCCTTTCTCATTTTATTATACGACTCGAGTGAAACTTTCTCAATCTATGGGCATAATTGGGTATAATGAAATTGAATTCTAGTGAGGTGAGATAATGAAACCATTTAAAATACTATTGCTCGTCCTTCTCATAGCAATTGCAATTCCCGTTGTAGCCGATGTTGGAGGCTATGTAGATTATGATTATCCTTCTGGGAGCGATTTTAATTATGATTATGACGATTATAACTACGATTCTTGGTCTACAGGAAATGATTACGGTTTTGGGATTGACCCTTACACGACGAGTTATTTTGGTCGCGCACTTGGTTTTTCTCCCGTTACAATTATCATCCTGATTATTGTCTTGCGTTTTGTCATTCCAAGACTTATGGGACGAGGGAGTGGAAATCGTCGCGGTTCTTCCACATACCGCAGACAGTCTTTCCCAACCAATAACGGTCCAGTGATGAAAAATAGACCTGTGATGAAAAATGACGCATCCGTGAATCAAAAAGCGCAAACAAACATTCAAAGGGATACATTAAATGCTCTACGCGAAAGCGACCCCAGCTTTTCAGAGCTGACCTTCTTAGGTCGTGTCAGCAATATGTTCGTACAACTCCAGCATGCTTGGATGGATAAGGATTGGAAGCAAGCAAGACCGTACGAACACGATCAAATTTTTCATCTTCATGCAAAACAATTGGAACAATTTATCGAAAAAGAAGAAACGAACATGATTGAAGACATTACGGTCTTAAACACAGAAATTGAAAGTTATGAAACGGATGGCCCTTACGAATACTTGAATACGATTATCGAAGCAAGATTTAGAGATTATGTTATCGACGATACTACAGGTCAAGTGATCCGAGGCGATAAAAACCGTACTGTGACGATGACCTACCGTTGGAAACTCATGCGCAAACGTGGAACCCAAACGAAAGAAACAGAAACAACAGTAACTCAATGTCCAAATTGTGGAGCCAATTTATCCATTGGACAAAACGGAGTCTGCGAATACTGTGGTTCTGAAGTGACCACAGGAAATCACGACTGGGTTCTCGTGCAAATTGAAAGAATCAATCAGCTATAGTTGGTTGTACCGTACAAATTCACTTTTTTTGTGAAAGCGTACGGTCTTTTTTTATCCTTTAATTTTTATAATATTTTCGGGAGATACGGAATTGTATCACAAATTATTCACCCTTATGAAAATCCCCTAAAAATACGCCCTTGTATTGTGCATACAGCAGCCATTTTTCGCATTGCAAGGCCATTTTTCATTCTATATAATAGGTACAAGGGGTGATTCCATGCGACACAAAATCATACTCTGCCTCGTACTTTTATTCGTACCAATCCTGCTTTTAGGAAACTCTGCAGAGCCGCCCTCCTATATTATCATCGTCCCTTGGGCAGACGATTCCACAACATTAACTTTATTATTAGATGATAAAACAACCATTCATGGCACCCGTCACGACAAATTTTCTGAATCCTATTTCTTATTTTATTCAGATGGACTTTATGATTTATCGAGTCACGAGAAAACACTTCTTGTGAAAAATGGGAAAGAAGATCGTGTCTCGTTGCCACAAGAAACCTCGTATAATCAAGTGTACACATTAGAACACGACACCATGCGACTTACGCCAGGAAAAATGCCATTTCGCGTCATCTTCTTCGCATCCATTCGCATTGTGCGTACATTACTCGTGGAAGGCGCCATCTTTTACGCCTTTGGATTCCGTAAAAAAGAATC
>CAMDZK010000061.1 GCA_945910665.1 uncultured Peptostreptococcaceae bacterium | reverse complement strand
CTTCACTTTGATTCCCCTCTCGATGTTTATTGCAAATATACGAGAGATCAAGTCTTAATCGGTCTCGAGTATATGAAACCAAATACCGTACGAGAAGGTGTTCGATATTTACCTGATAAAAAAGTCGACGTGTTATTTGTCACCTTAAATAAATCAGAAAAAGATTATTCACCTTCTACTATGTATCGAGATTATTCGATTAATGAAAACTTCTTCCACTGGCAAAGTCAAAATGCAACCTCTGAAACATCAAAGACAGGACTACGATATCAGAACCATGAAAAAGTGAAGAGTCATGTACTCCTCTTTGTGCGTGAATTTAATAAGGAACCAAATTTAAATATTGCGCCGGCATATGTTTATTTCGGTCCGGTATCCTATGTTTCACATGAAGGTGAAAAGCCGATGAGCATCACATGGAAATTAAAATATCCTACCCCTGCAAAATGGGTGCGTAAATCCAATGAAATATCCGCATAAAAAAATGAAGAGCCTCTTGGTTCTTCACTTTTTTATGCAATTTCACTAATATTTTCTTCTATAATTTTCTTCACTTGACCACACATTTGTTTTCCTGATTCGATTTCTCTTCGGTTGAGTATGAGATGAGATCCAATGAGTAGCATAAGTCTTTCAAGGAGCATGCGATTTTCCGGCTCTTTTCGTGCCGCTTCTTGCACGTGTTTTGTGAGCATTGCCGCTTGAATCATTTCGATGCCTGTATACCCAATGATATCTTCTCGTACGTGATTCCAAAATTCTGTTTTAAAATCATCGTTTTTGGCAATTGGGTCAGTGACTAAATCGTAATACTGATTGTCGTACTCATACTGAAAGCGAGTGAAGATTCGTTCGATGGTTTCTTCCATCCAAAAAGTGAATTCTTCTTTATTTTCCCGGTTCGATAAATAGGAGTGGATCCAAGCAGGCATCATGCTTCCAAGGAGTGTGCCAATATCAAATCCCATGGGGCCATACATGGCAAACTCATGATCAAACACTTTAATTTGCTCTTGATTAATAAAAATATTTCCTGTTGAAAGTTCTCCATGAAGGACCGACTGGGCTAAGTTTTTAAAAGCGTATTTCAGCATTCCCACTTGCGCAATCAAAGGACCGTTATTATAGATATATTTTTCTGCAAATTCCAAATTTTCTGGGAGCAATTGGACGCCTTCCGATTGACTCAAATAGGGAGCATTAAAAATACGATGTTCAATGACTTCTGCCATTTCTGGATTTAAAATGGAGTGATGTGCCATTTTCTTTTGAATACTGGGCGCCACTAAATCGGTTGATGTAAAGAGTGTGGAAAATAGATACCGGGTGATTTGCGCTGCAAAATGAGCAAACTTTTTGCTATCATTTAATGCGACGCGTAAAATTTCGTAGTCCTTTAAATCTTCCATGATGAAGTAGTGGTTTTCGCGATCAAAATGATAAATTTTTGGTACAAAGCTTGGTAATATTTCTCCCAATGTATTTAATTGCTGAAATTCAATATCTAAACGAGATGTACTGAGTAAAAAGTCCGTGTTTCTTTTGGACGCTTTGTCTGCGTGTTTTACGATCACAGAGTTTCCTTGGACATCTTCCACACGATATAAGTAATTAATCGTTCCATCGCCGATTTCATAGCAATAGGCATTTTCAGCATCGATAAAATCGACATGTTCTCCAATAAGACGAAGAAGATCTTCGTGACGAGTATCGGTCATTGATTGTTCTCCATGAATCTTTCTTGTAAATGTTTTTGTGCTGCTTGTGGAATGGCTGTGGGTTGCGCGATTTGCATCGCTAGATGCGTCGTTTTCGCTGCTACTTCAACATTGAGCGCCGTTTCAATCGTATCGAAAGCATTTTTTCCCACGGCGACCACACCATGTTGCGCCAAAAGACAAACGTTTCTCTCTTTCAAACAAGCCACTGCCCCTACCCCTATTTCTTCAGATCCAGGCAATGCAAATTGTGCCACATTAATCCGGCCGCCTAAGGAGAGAACCGTTTCTGTTAGTACGGCGGGAATCGACATATTCAGTGCTGCAAAAGCCGACGCGTAGGGTGAGTGCGTATGGGCAATGGCAGATATGTTTGGCATGTGTTGATAGATTGTCTTGTGGAGCTTCCACTCGGAGGAAGGATTATGAATTCCTTCTGTACGTCCGTCTGGATAAATCAGCACAATATCGTTAGAGGTGAGTTGTCGGTAGTCTACTTTAGCTGGCGTAATGTAGATAATTCCAGTATCCCATTCTTTGACACTCATATTGCCATTCGTGCCGGTCATTAAATTCCATTCAATGGCCAATTGGGACATTTCTAATACATTTTTAATACACTCTTCTGCAGACATAAGACACCCCTCTTTCAAGCTTTTATCATATCACAGAAGGTATATTCTTACCACATTTTCCCTTTGCTTTTTCATTTTTAATATGTGTGTTATCATAGGAAAAGGTAGAATAAATATAAAGGAGTTCCAATGAAAATAGCGATTGTAGGAGCATTAAAAATTGAAGTCGAACGCATTGCAGAGAGTTTAAATGACCCTAAAACCCACCAATTTTTTGATTCTGTGGTCTATGAGGGTATGCGAGGAGAGCACCGTATTTTCTTAACCGAATTGGGTGTAGGAAAAGTGAATGCAGCGTTGATGACCCAACGAATGATTGACCAATTTGATGTAGATGCGGTGATCAATACGGGAATTGCCGGTTCTTTAGATGATGATGTGGACTTATTGGATACGGTTTTTTCAAAGGACATAGTTTATCATGATTTTGATTCTGGGATCATGAAAAGTTTTGCTCCCTATACCGATACATTTACCGCCGATGAAACCTTATTGCAGCGAGCCATTGGTGCTGTTGAAGCGTTACGCTATCCCTATCATGTCGGCCGCATTGCCACAGGCGACGAATTTGTGACGAGTAATGCGAGAAAAGATGACATTAAAAGCCGTACCGAAGCGCTTTGCGTCGAAATGGAAGGCTGTGCCGTCGCCCATACGGCTTACAGAAATCAAATTCCATTTTTAGTGGTCCGTACCATTTCTGATGGAGCCAACGACGACGCCGAAATGACCTATGATGAATTCTCCAAAAAAGCTGCCGTCAACGCAGCGGAACTCATCTTGGAGATGTTTTAGAATTTTGTACAAATCATAATTACTAGCACAAAAAATAGCAGAAGCGCTTACTTCTGCTATTTTTTGCTTTTAGCCCCTTATATTACATATCTACGAAATAAAATCATTCATGTAAAGGGCAAATATTATTGGTATTCTTTCACACTCCGCGTAGGGATTTTTATTTTCCTATCAACATATTGATATCCATCAAGTCGCTTTGAATCGACAACAGACGATCTTTTAATTCCTGATATTTTTGTGGTCCTAAATCTTCTCTTAATTTGCTTTCATTTTGCTGGAGAAGTTTCATATCTTCTAAGATTCGATTGTATTCTTCTCCAATACGAACGCCTGCTTGTTGTGCGTCGTATTTTTCAGTGACAGGATTTTCCGGAGTAGCGAGAGTAAAGCTTTCACCAGGTTTTGGTGTATGGACAATTGCGTCATCTCTGCTTCTCAAACCTTCTGCGAAAGGCATCATTTGATCTGCTTCACCGTGGACTAAAAAAACTTCATTGGGTTTTTTCGTGAATTTGTCGTACCATTCGTTGAGCATATCTTTATCCGCATGCCCAGAGAATCCATCGACATTCACTATTTTCGCCTTCACGGCAATTTCTTCACCAAAGAGCTTCACTTCCTTCGCTCCGTCTAGGAGAATACGTCCTAATGTTCCTTCCGCTTGGAAGCCAACAAAGACCACCGCAGAATTTGGATCCCACAAATGGTGTTTCAAATGGTGACGTACCCGCCCTGCCGTAGCCATGCCCGATGCGGAAATAATGACTCTTGGAAAACGCGTTTTATTGAGCATTTTACTTTCTTCTACATCTTTTGTAAAATGCAGGTTTTTAAAGACAAAGGGGTTGTCTCCACTACGAATTAACTCTTGGGCATCTTCATCAAAACTCATGGAGTTTTCTGCAAATACTTGTGTCGCCTTTTGTGCCATAGGGCTATCGATATAAATCGGCACGCGCTCTGCTTCTGAAATTTCTTTGCGCTCGTAGTATTCATTGAGTTGATAAATGAGTTCTTGTGTTCGTCCCACAGAAAATGCGGGAATGATTACAGAGCCGTTGTTGGCTGTCGTTTCCTCGATAATTTGCACAAGTTGATCAAAGGCTTGGTCAATGGGTTCATGTTCTTTGTTCCCATACGTCGTTTCCATGATAAGGTAATCCGCTTCATTGATGAAGGTGGGGTCTTTGATAATCGGTTTATTAGGCATCCCCAAATCTCCAGAAAAGACGAGCTTTGTGATCTCTTCTCCTTCTGTAATCCATAGTTCAACAATGGCTGAACCTAAAATATGGCCTGCATCTTGGAAACGCACGCGAATTTCTGGTGTAATATGGAAGGATGCATTGTAATGTATTGGCTTAAATTGTGCTAACGCGCGTCTTGCATCCGATTGTGTATATAACGGTTCGATGAGGGGGTTCCCCGAACGTGTGCGGCGTTTATTTTCCCATTCCGCATCGGATTCTTGAATATTTGCGCTGTCTAATAACATGATTTCTGACAGCTCCACCGTGGCGGTCGTCGCATAAATTGACCCGTGAAACCCTTGTTTCACTAATAATGGAAGCCTTCCACTATGGTCGATATGGGCATGGGAAAGAATCACAAAATCAATGTCTCCAGGATTAAAGCTCGGGAGCTCTTCGTTTAATCGTTCTTCTTCTGCGCTGCCTTGAAACATTCCATAATCGAGTAAAAATTTCACTTTGTCGGTTTCAATTAAGTAACTGCTGCCTGTGACACGCATGGCGCCACCTAAAGTCGTGAGTTTCATCACTCCACCTCCGTTATTCTATTTATATCCAAGTTCTTTGAGAGTATAACAAAAGCGACCACACGGGTCGCTTTTCTTTAGAATCTGTATTGTGCGATGACATCCTCTGGGAAGTCGTGATAGTCAGGATTCACGACAACGACTTTGCCCCCTGTTTCTAATACTTTTGAAGTTAAATCATTCATTTCCAAAGAATCGAAATCATGAGCCTTTTTAGACACATAGAGCGTATCAATTCTTCCCTTTTCTTTCTCTTGTTGAATCTCTTTCCTGTCTTTCGAACCGAGACCATTCGCGACAAGGTTTCCTAATTGTTCTAAGGAAATCTTCAGTTCTTCCAGATAGATGGGAAGTAGTTTTTCCTTTAGGAGATCTCGGAGTTCTCCTTCTTCGGCGGATGAGAAGGGTTTTTCGATGGAAAGATGGATATCGAGTTTATCGCCTGCTATTTTTTTAAACGCTGCTACACTCACCGTTGTACCACATAGGATGAGTTTTCGATCGTCTTCTTTTAAACCTTTTGCTACTTCATCGGACACATAGCGAAAATATTTTTCTTGCTCTTTTTCATCGTTCTGTGATTTCGTCGTGTGCCCATGATAGGATGTTGTAGATCCATTGGTAGAATTTTTGTCGTGGTCATTTACATCCCGGTCGCCAAACAGCTCCTCAAAACGCATTTTTACTCCCTCAAGTGCAAAGCATTCCCCTTTTCCCGCGCCGAGTTCATAAAGGGCAAAACAATCTTTTCCAATGTCTAAGGCGACATAGTCGTCCATTTTTTCATACCCATCAAAAAGGGGTAAAAGATACGGCTTTTCACCAACAAATACTTTTTCTGGAATACGTCCGTTCACTTTTTTTATGAAAGTTTCTTCGCCGTCTGCAATGAGCACGAGACCATCGGCCCGATCATTCCAAAATTGTCGATCTTCTGTGATGTTTTTTGCCTCTTTCAAAAATTCACTTACACCTATGGATGCATCTTTTTCTGCGAGGAGACTTTCTGCCTGGCGGATTAGATTTTTACTTTTCACCAAATACTGATCCACCTCTTGAGGGTCTTCTAAAGGCATGTAAATCGAAACAAAGGTACTGCCTTCACGTTTTGTAATGTCTGCAATGTCTAGTTTTTTCATAGAGTACCTCCTTCATGTCTTCCTTTTTAGATACCCAAAAGGAGGTCGTCTTTTATTCTAGTTCGTGGTCTAAATATTCTTTTTTCAACGCAAGGCCAGTGGACGTGATCGCAACACCGCCTTTTCCTGTTTCGCGGAGTGATTCTGGGAGAGCACGCCCCACTCTTGCCATGGCGTCGACAACTTCATCGAAGGGAACTAAGCTTTCAATCCCAGCCATGGCTAAGTCGGCACAAGAGAGGGCATTCATAATACCTGAAGCATTTCGTAAGCTGCAGGGGAATTCGACAAATCCGCCAATTGGATCACAAACGAGGCCCATGATATTCATGAAAGCAAAGCTTGCGGCTTCTGTCGATTGTTTTGGCGTACCCCCTAAGGCTTCAACAACCGCTGCAGCGCCCA
>CAMDZK010000060.1 GCA_945910665.1 uncultured Peptostreptococcaceae bacterium | reverse complement strand
AGCAAAAAAATACGCCTATCGCTATGGTGGTTTCGTCAATGGGATGCTTCGATGAATATTGCGAAATGGCGCCTATGAAAAACTGAAGGACACACATGCCCTTCTTCCAGCACCGATCGAAAATCGATTAGAAAAAATGTATACGGAGGAAGAATTGGAAACCTTTCGAAAATCCATACAAGAAGACCCCTTTGTTTGTGTACGGATTCGAAGAGGGCAAGAAGAGAGTTTTCTTGCACTTGCTAAAAAAGATGGTATACATCTTACTCCATCGAAAGTACAAGAGGGTATGTTTCGCGTTGAAAATCCTGAGGTTTTGTTCCGAGGAGACTCTTTAGAAAACGGATTGGTCACGATTCAAGATGAAGGGGCCGCAACTATCGTCCCCTTTGGGCATCCCCAAAAGGGAGAACATTGGCTTGATCTTTGTGCGGCACCGGGTGGAAAGACTATGCAATTGGCAGAATATGTGGACCATGTAATGGCAGCAGACCTTCACGCGAATCGAGTCGAAAAAATGGAGGGAAACCTAACGCGTGGGGCGTACACAAATGTAGAAACGACAGTGGCTGATGCGACCCTTCTTAATAAAGATTGGATTCAGACTTTTGATGGCGTACTGGTCGATGTGCCTTGCTCAGGATTGGGGCTACTGCGAAGAAAACCGGACATTCGTTATCATCGAACGGAAGAAGATTTTCATACCATCCTTCCGCTGCAACAACAAATTCTTGAAAATGCAAGCCAATATGTTAAACCAGGTGGCACGCTCGTGTATAGCACCTGTACGATTGTTCCTGAGGAAAATGAAGAGCAAGTCAAAACATTTTTAGCAGCACATGAAGAGTATACGTTGGAAGAAGAAAGCCGTGTCGATATGATTCAAAACGCTTGTGATGGATTTTATATGGCTAGGCTCAGGAGAAATACCGCATAGTTTCTCTCCATGTATGAAACCTTTTGAATATGGTATAATATTTCCCGTGGAGGGAATATGAGAGAAGAACTCAACGCAATGCTGCCTCATGAACTCAAAGATTTTATGCAGTCGAATGGGATTGCTGGTTTTCGAGGCGCACAATTATTTACGCATTTTCACAAACATCAAAATCAATCGATTGATTCAGTGAAAGGTTTTTCTGCTTCCTTAGTCGAAGAACTTCGACAGTTGGAGGCGCCCATCGGTCAAGCTGAAATTCTTGAACGGATTCAATCTCCATCCGGTGATACCATCAAATATGGAATTCGCCTAACAGATGGCCAGATGGTAGAGGCTATTTCAATGATTTATAAATCGCACAATACACTGTGTCTTTCTACGCAAGTGGGATGCAGAATGGGTTGTGCTTTTTGTGCTTCCACAAAAAATGGATTAGCACGAAATATTACAGCAGGGGAGATCGTCTCGCAATTTTATGCGGCGGAACGCGACTTAGGCACGCCCATACAAAATATTGTACTGATGGGCATTGGAGAGCCTTTTGATAACTACGATGAAGTGATGCGCGCTTTAGAACTTCTCCACGACCCCCAAGGGCGAGGGATGAGCTATCGTAACATGACAATTTCAACCTGTGGAATCGTCCCAGGAATTCTTCGCCTGGCGAAGGAAAATAAACCGATGAATCTAGCCATATCTCTCCATGCCACATCGGATGAAGAGAGAAAGAAAATCATGCCAATTGCAAATACGTATTCTATTCGTGAAATTGTACAGGCATGTGATACATACTTTGAAGAAACGGGAAGACGTGTCACATACGAATACACGGTTATCCCCGGTGTAAACAATAAGTCTTCAGATGTCGATCATTTGAAACAAATTTTTTCAGGACGCAATGCCCACATCAATCTCATTGCCTATCATCCCATAAAAGAATACGAAAAATCACATCCAAACGAAGAACAACTCCACGCATTTCAAAAAGCGTTAGAAAAAAAAGGATTAACAGCGACCGTACGTCGCAGCATGGGACTTGGTGAAGATGGCGCCTGTGGGCAACTGCGGGCAAAAATGAATCGAAAGGGAGAGGAAGCATGATAATTGAATTACGTACAGATAAAGGTCTCGTCCGCTCCTTAAATGAGGATTCAATCGTCGTTGAAGAGGTTCTTGGAGGAAAGCTGATCGTCTTGGCTGATGGTCTTGGCGGGCATAACGCAGGTGAAATTGCCGCATCCATGGTCACAGAGGGAATGGCACGCTATATCAAAGAATCAGCGTATGAAAAGGGACAAGAAGAGAATTTACTCAAAGAAGCTTTAGACATTGTGAATGAGCGAGTCTATCTCCAATCGAAATCAGTCGAAGGACAAACGGGAATGGGAGCTACGGTCGTATCTGCTTGGGTATTTGACGATAGGATACACATTATCCACGCGGGCGATAGCCGTGCCTATTGGTTTGATGGCCAAAGACTCGAGCAACTAACTGTTGACCATTCCGTTTCCAATGATTTTAAAGACGCGGACCAAATGAACGAAAAAATCCGTCATATGGTTACTCGAGCGGTTGGTACAGAGGATACCATTCGAGGCGATTATCAGTCCATGCCATTTACCGATGAAGGAACCCTTCTGCTTTGTTCCGATGGTTTATCCAACGAAGTTACGAACGAACAAATCGAAGCGGTTTTACAACAATATAAACTTCCCGTACAAATTGCCGATACACTGATGGATCAGGCCAAAGCACATGGGGGAAAAGATAATATTACATTTGCACTTCTTAAAAGAAAGGAGGTCGCTTTATGATTCATAAACTACTGAATAATCGCTATGAAATTTTAGAAAAAGTCGGCGAAGGCGGCATGGCTGTTGTATACCGCGCAGTAGACCAAGTGTTAAAAAGAAACGTAGCGATTAAAGTCTTAAAGCAAACCTTCACTGGTGACCAAGAATTTGTCATCAACTTTGTGAACGAAGCTCAATCGGCAGCATCGTTAAATCATCCAAATGTCGTGAATATTTTCGATGTTTGTGAAGAGGAAATTGACGGACAACTTATCCATTACATCGTCATGGAATACACTGAAGGTCGTACGTTAAAGGAAATGATTGACGAACGTGCGCCCTTTCCCGATGCACAAATCGTCGACATTGCGATGCAAATTGCCTTGGCACTTCGCGCGGCCCACGGAAATCATATTATCCACCGGGACATTAAACCGCAAAACATTATGATTAACCGAGATGGAGAAGTAAAAGTCACAGATTTTGGCATTGCAAAAATTTCCACTTCTTCGACAATCACCTACACTTCCTCTATTTTAGGAACCGTGCACTATATTTCTCCTGAACAAGCGAAGGGAAAATTTATTGAAGAATCGTCTGATATCTATTCTCTTGGGGTCGTCATGTATGAAATGGCGACGGGAAAAGTTCCTTTTGACGGAGAGAATGCCGTTGCCATCGCGATTCAACATATCCAACACGACGCGCCCGCTGTGAAGGATTTCAACCCAAATTTAAGCGAAGGTCTTCAATATATTATTAAAAAGGCATTAAGTAAGGATACTGCGGACCGTTATCAAAATGCGGATGCTCTTATTTCTGATTTAAAGACCTATTTGACATTGACGATGCAAGAAGAGGAGGGGCTGGATCAGACGACAGTGATGCGACCGGTACCAGAGGAGCTCATTGTTGAAAAACCCAAGGAATCGGTTGCAAAAAGTGTGTATGTAAAAGAAGAAATCGAAGAACCTGCCAAAGTTGAGGAAGATCATCGTTTTCGCAAGATCATTCTTCCCGTATTACTCACGCTATTCTTAATTGGGGCTGGATTCTTTGTCATTCGAGGCGCACTGTTGTCCGATGAACCTGAAGTTACGGAAATGAACACAGTTGAAATGCCTAATCTTTTGGGGCTCACTTTAGAACAGGCAAATCGCCGTGGGGAAGAAGAAAAATTCACGATTGAAGTGACAGAAGAAAGAAATAGTGCGAGCTACAAAGCGGGTGAAATTATGGAACAATCCATAGCAGCTGGTGAACGAATCCCAGAAGGAGAAACGGTACAAGTGGTCGTTTCCCTTGGACAAGAGCTTGTAAAAGTTCCTTCGATTTTAAATATTACGCAACAAGATGCAGAAAGCGCACTCAATCGTGTGGGTTTAGAAGTGCGAGAAGTGCGTCAAGAATATTCAGAAGAGTATAACGAAGGAATGGTCATGCGCCAAGATCCAGAACCAGAAGTTGAAGTTCCTGTAGGCACTGCAATCTCTATTACAATAAGCCGTGGAGAAGAGAATAAACCGGTAACGATGCCTGATATCCGGGGTGAGAACCAATATGATGGTATGCGCACATTAAATGATTTGGGACTTAGCGTGGGTCAAGTGAGCTCAGAAAATAGTGATACCTATGCAGAAGGACAAATCATTCGTCAATCTGTGACTCCTGGTACGGACGTCAATCCACAAACTCGCATTGACCTCGTCATTAGTCTCGGTGCAGAAGAAACCGAACCACCGGAAACGGAACCACCAAAAACCGAAGCTCCACCTGTTGAAACTGTGCGTTATGTGATAAGTTTCGCACCACCTGAAGGCCGCCCTGAGGGCGAAGATAATTATCAAGTGCATATCGTAAAAGTTGATCAAGATGTATCAGAAGATTATTTGAACCGTGAATATGCTTACGACGCTGGGAATCAGACCATTACAATCGAAGATACGAAAGGCCTTCACTTTGAACTGTATATTAATGGAGCATTTATAAAAACCGTAAGCCAGAAGGAGGTTACCAATTAAAGGAAAAATTACCAAATTAGTGCGGGGCTTGTATACGGTGCAAACGAAAGACGGCCCCGTCCTTTCCAAAGCGAGAGGACTTTTCAGAGAAGATGGAACAAAACCAATCGTCGGTGATTTTGTGACGATACGCATGGCTCCCGATGGGGATATCGGTTATATTGAAGAAGTTGATGAGAGAGAAAATCAACTATTACGGCCTCCAGTGGCTAATATTGACCGGGTTTTTATTGTCATGAGTGTAAGAGAACCCAATATTAGCCTTGTGCTATTGGACCGCTTTCTCGTCATGTGTGAACGGGAGCATTTGTCGGCACAAATTGTCCTCAATAAGAGCGATTTAATCGACGACAATTTCCACAAGGAAATTGGATCCTTGTATGAAAATATGGGATATGAAGTAATCTATGCGAGCACGATTACAAAAGAAGGCCTAGATGCGATTCACGAACAAATGAAAGAAGGAACGACTGCCTTTGCGGGTCCTTCTGGTGTGGGGAAATCCTCGATTTTACAAGCGCTCATTCCTGGTTTTACCTTCGAAACGGGAAAAATTAGTGAGAAAAACAAAAGAGGTCGCCATACGACGAGGCATATTGAAATCACGCCTATTGGCGATGATGCTTACGTGCTCGATACACCCGGTTTTTCTTCCTTGGAACTTATTTTCGTGGATGATGAATCCGACTTATCTCATTATTTTCCTGACTTCCCGCAAGGGGAGTGCCGATTTGATAACTGCTTACACAGAAAAGAGCCCCATTGTGCAGTAAAAGCTGCTGTGGAAGAGGGCACGGTTGCCAAAAGCCGCTATGAAAATTATTTGACCTTTTTAGAAGAAATTGAAGAACGGAGAAAATATTAATGGCTGCAAAATTAAGTCCTTCCATATTAAATGCTGACTTTGGACGATTATACGATGAAATCAAGCTTTTAGAAGAAGAAGGGGTTATCAATCTCCATTTAGATATTATGGATGGACATTATGTCCCTAATTTATCCTTTGGCCCGAGCGTGGTAAAATCCATACGCTCAATGACGGATATGACTTTTGATGCTCATTTAATGGTGGACAATCCTGACGATTTAATCGAGGCTTTTGCCGATGCAGGGTGCCAATATGTGACGATACACCCAGAAACGTCAAAGCATCCTCATCGCACCTTATCGCGGATTAGAGAATTAGGAATGGGAGCAGGAATCTGTTTGAATCCAGGGACTCCCACCGGGTTGATTGAAGATTTACTGCCTGTGACGGATTTGATATTGGTGATGGGTGTGAATCCTGGCTTTGGTGGCCAGTCTTATATTCCCGAAACGACTGATAAAGTTCGCCGTGTAAAGGAAATGATTGAAGGATTGGACCATGGGGTACTTATTCAAGTAGACGGTGGGGTCAAAGAAGAAGAAACAAAAGTTTTAGCTTCGATGGGTGCCGATCTAATCGTCATTGGGTCCGCTATTTTTCAAAAAGAAGATAAGCGCGGCCAAATAAAAAAATACCAAAACCTGTTACTAGGTTAGTTACACTAGGGGAGCGTACGAGCTGAGAGTCTTAGGACAACCCTTACACCTGATCCGGATAATACCGGCGGAGGGAAGTGTTCTCTTTTGTACACTCCATTCGAAATGAAAGGAGTATTTTTATGAAAAAAATTAACACGCGTATGCTGACAGAAGGTGGAATATTACTTGCATTAGCAGTCATACTCAACCAAATTATCGTCATGCGGATGCCACAAGGAGGTTCCATTTCCTTAGGTGGAATGGTGCCC
>CAMDZK010000059.1 GCA_945910665.1 uncultured Peptostreptococcaceae bacterium | reverse complement strand
GTTTTTCATGTACAAAGATTGAATACTATAGGTACATTGAAAACAATAAAAGGGACTGTTGCAAAACAGCCCAAGTAGAAACCCTCAGACGTTACGTGTGCTATGAATGCAATGAATGTCCCTATCAAAAACAATGCAACAAGTATGGAAAAACGGCCTATCCACAAAGTAAAAGTATCGTCTTTAACCCACGATTTCAAGAGCTGCGAGAAGAATCCTACCAAAACATCACATCCGAACAAGGTATTAATGAAAGAATCAATCGTTCGATCCAAGCTGAAGGAATGTTCTCCAAACTAAAAGAAGGATTACATTACAAAGATTCAGACATCGTGGACGCAGGCAAGTGATGTGTGACATTCACCTGGCCATCCTTGAATTGAACCTCAATCAATTACACAGAAAGCTCGTAAAAAACCAAACAGGCATCATAAAATATACAGCCGCTGAAAGCAAAGCGAGAAAATAAGAAAGCTGTTTTTGTGTGCCCTTTTTTCCGTAAAAGCAGCGTCGACTTCACTTTGCAACTTAAAATTCTGCTTCTGAAACGCAGTAGCCATCTCAAATACAAAAAAAGAGTGCTACAGAATGATTTTACTCATTCTGCAACACTACCCCTTCTCATTTACTTTGTTTCTTTTTCTTTCGACGCTTGCTAAATAGGTGGATAAAAAGGTAACCCCTAAAATGATGGTGCCGCCTAGAATTTCTCGGAGCGTTGGGGTTTCACCTAAGAGAAGTACTGCCAGAAGAATTCCGTAGACCGTTTCCATGCTGGAGATGATGCCGGCCGTTTGTACGCGGATGTCTTTTAATGATTTGACAAAAAGATTATGGGCAAAGGCGGTGCACACGGCTCCTAAGAGAAAGATAAGTACAATATCTTTTGAGGGGATTGAGAATGGTATGGTCAATAAAAAAGGTAGTAGAATGAGTGTGGCAATGGCTTGCTCGTAAAAGCAGACGGTTTTACTGTCATAATGTTCCCCCAACCGTCGATTGCAGAGGGAGAGGAGAGCGTAAGTTACGCTGGAAACCATTCCCCAGATGATCCCTTGAAAGACATTGGCTTGCATATTCCCAAATGGAACGAGAATGATGACCCCCAAAAGAATGCCTAAGGCCATGAAAATGTCTTTTTTTGCCAACTTTTCGTGATAAAGTAAGGGCTCAATAAAGGTAATAAAAAGGGGAAAAGCGGAAAAGGTAATGGTGGCCATGGCGACGCCTGCCACTTGTGCGGTGTGCATAAAGGCAGTCCAGTGTATGGCCATGAGAATTCCCGCAATGAGAAAGAGAATCGCATCCTTTATATTGCGAATTTTGAAGGGTGTTTTTGTGACTTGGATTAAGATGAACAGAATTGTGGATGAAACAAATACGCGGCCAAAGGTGACGACAAATGCGGGCGAAGTGACACCGCGGCCAATGACCCCTGCTAGTCCAAAGAGAAGGACTGCGATATGGACGAAAGCGAGTGCCCGCAAATTTGAATTTTGTTCCATATGAATTCTCCTTTAATAGTTCATGGCTTCTTCTCTTGTCATCCAAAAGTGGATTCCACCAGTAGAGTCGTACCAGCGATTCGGATTAAAGTTTTCGGCATAAACCCATTTTCCTTTTTCATAATAAAAATCCTCGTCGACGGTGGATTGTGCTTCTTTGTATTCTTTTTTTCCATTGAAAGAGCGTATTGAGACGACGAAGGCCTTCTCGCAGCGGCAGGATCTCATCGTGGCGGAGGTCCTTTGGCTATCTTCGGGGATATAGAGCATGACGATGCGATCCGCGACGCATTTTTTATACGCGATAAAAGCACCTTTGTTCGGCGGGAGAAGGTGAAAATACTCTGTGGTCTCATCGGCTACCATATCTTCAAGAACTGCATCTTCTAAAACGGCTGCGTAAAAGTTGGCTCCTTTCACATTGGCATTTGTAAAATTACAAAAGCGAAGATTAGCGCGTTTGAAATTTGTCCCCATACAATTTGCATGGGAAAAATCCGTATGCGGACACCACGTGTGCTCAAAATTACAATGGGAGAGATTTGCTTTGAGAAAAGAACAATCGACAAAAGAGTGGCCAGAAAAATCGTATCCATGTAAATCTTGCCCTGAAAAGTCAACGCCTCTGATTTCTTTTTCAAGAGGAGTCGTTCTACCCTCCATTCTCTTATCCATAGATATCACAGAATCCTTTCGTAAAGATAAGTTTTTAATGAATTTAGTTGACATCGTCTTGTTTCTATTATAGAATAGATCATGTATTATTAAAAGCGTTGAAAGAGAAAAGTAAATTCACAACCCGTGTACAGGAAGCAATCTCACCGACTGAAAGGATTGCCGCGAGGATGAATTGAATCCCACTCTGAAGCAGGTAATGAACTTACCCGTTCGCCTCGATACGGCAGTTAAGGATGTTTTTATGACATCGAATTTGGGTGGTACCACGGCTTTCGTCCCAGACGAGGGCCTTTTTTTATGCTTATTTTAGAAAGGAAAAAACATGGTTAAAAAGAAAGACGATCAATTTGTAAAAGAAATCACATCCATGGATGAAGATTTTGCGCAGTGGTATACGGATATCGTATTAAAAGCAGAACTGGCAGATTATTCACCCGTGCGCGGTTGTATGGTTATCAGACCTTATGGATATGCGGTTTGGGAGGGCATTCAAGCGTTTGCCGATGAAAGATTTAAAGCTACTGGACATAAAAATGCTTATTTTCCAGTTGTGATTCCAGAAAATTTATTACAAAAAGAAGCGGATCACTTCGAGGGGTTTGCGCCAGAAGTACTCTGGGTCACCCACGGTGGTGCAGAAAAATTAGAGGAAAGACTCTTTATTCGTCCGACGTCTGAAACAATCATTAATACAATGTATGCGAAATGGATTCAAACCTACCGCGATCTTCCTGTTCTTATGAACCAATGGTGTAATGTTATTCGCTGGGAAAAAACGACTCGTCCGTTTTTAAGAACCGCAGAATTCTTGTGGCAAGAAGGACATACATGTCATGAAACGTATGAAGACGCGCAAGAAGAAACATTACAAATGCTTGAAATCTATCGCCAGGTTGCGGAAGAATTATTAGCAATGCCTGTGCTCCTCGGCAGAAAATCAGACAATGAACGCTTTGCAGGAGCAGATGCTACCTACACAATGGAAGCCATGATGCATGATGGAAAAGCACTTCAAGCGGGAACAAGCCACAACTTAGGTCAAAATTTCTCGAAAATGTTTGACATCGAATTCCAAAATAGAGAAGGTGGATTAAGTAATGTGTGGACGACGAGTTGGGGAATTTCAACGCGCTTGATTGGTGGTCTTATTATGACGCACGGTGATAATCGAGGTCTCAAAATGCCCCCACGAGTCGCTCCAACGCAAGTCGTCATTGTCCCTGTTGCCCAACATAAAGAAGGGGTTTTAGACAAAGCGTATGATTTAAAGAAACAATTGGAAAAGAATTTCCGTATGGAAATCGATGCACGCGATACGCAAAGCCCAGGATGGAAATTTAACTACTGGGAAATGAAGGGCGTTCCTGTTCGCTTAGAAATTGGACCAAAAGACATCGAGAAAAACCAAGTGGTTTTAGTGCGCCGAGATACCCATGAAAAACTCTTTGTTTCCATGGATGATTTAGATACGACCCTTGAGAATCTCTTAGAGGAAATTCAAGAAAACATGTTCCAAATGGCTGTTCAAGCTCGTACAGACAATATGTTTGCTTTCACAGATTACGATGAATTTAAAAAGACATTCAATGAAAAAAATGTCGTCGCGAAAGTCATGTGGTGTGGCGATGGTGACTGCGAAGAAGATATTAAAGATGAGACAGGCGTAACGATTCGTTGTATCCCATTTGAACATGAACAAGAACATTTGTCAGATACGTGTATCCACTGCGGCAAACCTGCAAAACACATGGTGTATATGGCAAAAGCTTATTAAAGAAATGCAGACTCCATTTTTGGGGTCTGTTTTTTTCTTAATATCCTTCATAAGGTTTCACAAATTAAATTTTTACTGTACACTAAAAGTAGAAAAAGATTTAAACATAACAGGAGGAATTATGTGGAAATTCAAACCCAAGGGTGCAGAAATCCCAAAATATAAAGATCACACGAAAAATTTACCGATTGAAAGGGCGGATTCACCAGCCCAAGTGGTGATTCCCTTAGGCATGCATATCGGAAAGCCAGCCAAGGCAGTGGTCGATGAAAAAGATAAAGTAAAAAAAGGAAGTGTAATCGGCGAGGCAGAAGATGGTGTTTCTACCAATGTTCATGCGACGATTTCTGGTACCGTGATTGCCATTGAAGAAAGAAATACTTTTCGTGGAGAGCAGCTGTGCGTCATTATTGAAAATGATGGGACGGGAGAAGAGAAAACGCTCGATCCATTAGAAAGTATCGATGAAGAAACCTTTAGCGCGAGACTTGAAGAAGCAGGAATTACGGGAAAAGGCGGAGCGGGTTTTCCCACGGCCGTAAAATATAAAACGGAAGCGAAAAAAGTTGGTTATCTCGTCGTCAACGGAACTGAATGTGAACCGTATTCTACCACGGATTATCGCGTGATGTTGGAGTATACCGAAGAGATTCTTGCCGTGATTGCAAAAATTATGGATGTGTATACTTTAGAAGAAGCACATATTGCCGTTGAAGATCATATGGACGATGTGATTGCTCGTTTCGAGCAATTCATTCAAGAAAAAGAGTACGCTTCAATCTACGTATCCATTCTACCGAGTACATATCCCCAAGGGCACGCTGGTTTACAAATTCGACAAGTTCTTGGGATAGAAATTGAAACGGGACAACGCTCTGGCGATGTTGGCGTCTTACAATCCAATGTATCGACCATCAAAGCAATGTACGATGCGATCTTTTCCAATCGTCCCTTTACAGAACGTGTCATTACAGTGACAGGACCAAGATTGTCTTCCCCTAAAAATTTACTTGTGCCGCTGGGTGTATCCGTTCAAAGCCTCCTCGACCAATGTGGGGGACTCACCGGTGAATATACATTAATCAACGGAGGCCCAATGATGGGAAAGGCCTTCGAAAACTTGGATATTCCCGTGGACAAAGACACAACGACGATTACAGCACTCGATAAAATGGAAGAGCCTGCGCGTTCTGCCTGTATTCGATGCGCAAAATGTATTGAGAACTGTCCCGTGCGCATTCAGCCGATCCATATTAGCAATGCTTATGAAAATGGAGAATATGAGAAAGCAGTGAGTCTCAAGAGCGACATCTGCATTTCCTGTGGTGTATGTACATTCTCTTGCCCTGCGCGCATTCCTTTATTGGATAATATTCAAAAGTTAAACGAAAAGTGGAAGGAGATGCAAGATGCAAAAGAATAAAGCACCATTTTTACGGACACACCAAACCACAGCGAGCATCATGCAAACTGTATTAATCGCTCTGATTCCTGTTGTCGTGATGGCCGTTGTGCACTTTGGACCGCGGGTCCTTCTGATGCTCGCCGTATCCACAATCAGTGCCGTTCTCTTCGAGTATGGGCATCAAAAATGGGCGAAAAAAGAAACGACAATTCACGATTTCTCAGCAGCTGTGACAGGTGTCCTCGTGGGTCTCAGTTATCCTGTGACCGCCCCCTTTTGGATTTTAGTCTTGGGATCTTTTATCGCCATTGTCGTGATTAAACAATGGGCGGGTGGCATTGGAAAGAACCATTTTAATCCTGCAGTTTTTTCAAGGATTCTCATTAAAATATTATTTACACCTTGGATGACAAATTGGGTTGCTCCCACGTGGGATGCTGTGAGTGTAGCAACCCCCTTAGAGTTTATCGGCAATGGACAAAATATACTCGCGGAAGGTCTTCCAAGCCTCTATGATTTGTTTATTGGAAACATCGGCGGTGGCATCGGAGAGACGACAAAATGGGCAATTTTATTAGGCTTTGCATTTCTTGTGTATAAGAAAGTCATCCACTGGGAAGCTCCTGTTGGAACGATGCTTGGACTCTTTCTCATGGGTATGCTCTTCGGTGGATCTGACATAGAGTATGCTCTCTATCATGTACTGTCAGGGACGGCACTTTTTGCGGCAGTTTTTATGGTCACAGACTATAGTTCTTCCCCTATGGGCAGACGCGCTCACTTTTATTTTGCAGTTGCTATAGGAATTACCACTGGGCTTTTACGCTATGCCTTTGATTTTCCAGGCGGTGTAGGCATTGCGATTCTTTTGATGAATGTGATGACTCCACTTTTTAATGCTTGGTTTGCACCCCGGGCCTTTGGGGAAAAGGGACGCCGTGTGACATTTGAAAC
Organism: uncultured Peptostreptococcaceae bacterium; assembly: GCA_945910665.1. Taxonomy (GTDB): domain Bacteria; phylum Bacillota; class Clostridia; order Tissierellales; family Peptoniphilaceae; genus JAAYQA01. The sequence goes on along the minus strand of CAMDZK010000059.1, from coordinate 260 downwards.
GAGATAAACAAAAGACCCTGGGGGCTGGCCCTAGGGTCTTGTTTTATTTTCCATCGGGGCGATACGCCCTTGCGACGTTGATGAGATGGTCTCCCACACGTTCTACGTGAGAGAGTACTTTGTCGTAATATAAACCGGATTCTGGGAGACATTCATTTCTTTGCATACGCTCCAAATGCTGATTCCTGTGCCTGTCAACAATATTGTCTAAATCATATTCTAAGTCTAAAAGATGTTCTGTGCTATGTTCTTCATTCATG
>CAMDZK010000058.1 GCA_945910665.1 uncultured Peptostreptococcaceae bacterium | reverse complement strand
AGCTCCAGCTGATCGACTTCTCTACATTTAGGGTTTGTCTACACTCTGAGGACCTCTGGGTCCTTTTTTAATGCGGAAATTCCAATGGTTTTACGAAGGTAAAAAAAAGTCAAAGAATTCCTTGACAAAGGGTGCAATTCCCCTTATAATAATATTAGCACTCGGGAATGGTGAGTGCTAATATCTCGAGAAATGAGGTGCACTACATGCTTGATGATCGAAAAATGCGTGTGTTGTACGCCATCATTGACAGTTATATCTCGACGGGAGAACCCATCGGTACTCGAACGATTACAAAAAAATACGATATGGGAGTGAGTCCAGCGACGGTACGAAATGAGATGAGCGATTTAGAAGAACTCGGCTATATTGGAAAGGCCCACAGTTCCTCGGGAAGAATCCCATTAGACAAAGCCTATCGCCTTCATGTAGATCGATTTTTACAGGGCGATTTTTTAGAGTCTATGCGCTTTCATCAAATTTTAACGGCCGACCCGCATATGAATGAAGATCAATCAAAGGAACTCATTCAAACCGCGGTGCGTATGCTCACCCAATGGACCCAATACATGGCCATTGCCGCATACGACCATACGATTACGGCACATCTCAAACAGGTGCAGCTGGTGCAAGTGGAAGTGGATGTCATCATCGTCATGATGACCTATCGAAAGGGAAAGACGAATCATCACATCGTCCATTTGCCAGAACCCGCAAACCCTGGCGATGTAAAGGCTTTAGAAATCCGGATTAATCAGGTCATCACGAATCAAGACTTTGGGTCTTTTGAAGAAGTGTTGCCATTTTATGAAAAGTATCCTTGGATGACTCCAATCATTGATCTTTTGAATCATGAACGCATGATACAAGAAGCGCAGTTTGTTTTCGATGGACTTAGCAATATTTACAATTTTCCTGAGTTTAGCGAAGCACAAAAGGCAAAAGATTTTCTCCAATTCTTTGAAGATACAGGAGCGATCACAGCGCTTTTTGCCCATCCGACCTCATCATTTGAAATTCGCATCGGCGAAGAAAACAAAGAGGAGCGATTAAAAGAGACATCTGTCTTGACGGCAACGTATACTATGACTGAAGGTACCGATGGTCATATCGCACTCATTGGACCTACGAGAATGAACTACGCAAAAGCACTCAGGGCAATTTACATGATCACAGAAAATTTAAGCAAATTATATGGAACAGAAAACAGAAAGGGTGAGTCGGACAATGGATGAAAAAGAGAAAATGGAAGTTGAAGTAGAAGAAACAGAAAACCCGACAGAAGAAGTGGAAGAGACGGTTGAAGAAGAAGACGGTGAACGGATTGCGAGTTTGCAAAACACATTGGCAAGACTCCAAGCGGATTTTGAAAACTATAAAACGCGTGAAGAGAAAAACAAAAAGGATATGATTCGCCTAGCCAACGAAGGACTCATCGTAAAAATCTTATCCGTTGTCGACAACTTCGAACGGGCTCTTAAAGAAGAAGATTTAAGAGATCCCAATCATCAAGGGTTCGAGCTCATCTATAAAGAGCTAATGACCATCTTAGAAAAAGAAGGCGTTAAACCACTCGAATCAGATGGTGCTACCTTTGATCCTATGCTCCACCATGCATTGTTTGTGGAAGAGCAAGAAGGAACAGAACCTGACACCATCATAGAAACCTTTCAAAAAGGGTATACAATGGGCGATAAATTGATCCGTCCAGCAATGGTAAAAGTAAGTAAATAATTAGGAGGAAAAAACACTATGGGAAAAATTATAGGAATTGACTTAGGTACAACGAACTCGGCCGTCGCCGTTATGGAAGGTGGTAAAGCGACCATCATTCCAAATGCAGAAGGAAATAGAACCACACCATCCATTGTAGCTTTTGCAAAATCGGGCGAGCGTTTAGTCGGAGAGCTTGCAAAACGTCAGGCGATCATGAACCCAGAAAGAACGATTCTTTCCATTAAAAGAGAAATGGGTACAGACCACAAAGTAACCATTGACGGAAAAGACTATGCGCCAGAAGAAATTTCTGCGATGATTCTACAAAAATTAAAAGCAGACACAGAAAGCTATTTAGGTGAAACGGTGACAGAAGCAGTCATCACAGTCCCTGCATACTTTACAGACTCCCAACGTCAAGCGACAAAAGACGCAGGAAGAATTGCCGGTCTTGATGTAAAAAGAATTATCAACGAACCAACGGCAGCAGCTCTGGCCTACGGAATGGACAAAGAAGAAGCACAACACAAAATCATGGTCTTCGACTTAGGTGGTGGTACTTTCGACGTATCGATCTTAGAAGTAGGCGATGGCGTATTTGAAGTACTCGCAACCCGCGGAAACAACCGCCTCGGTGGAGATGACTTTGACCAAAGAATCATCGACTGGATGGCAGACGAATTCAAAAAACAAAATGGAATGGACCTTCGCCAAGACCCAACGTCTTTACAACGTTTAAAAGACGAAGCGGAAAAAGCGAAAAAAGAATTGTCTTCTACGATGACAACCAATATCAACCTTCCATTTATTACAGCGGTTAATGGTGTGCCAGCTCACTTAAACATGGATTTAAGCCGTGCGAAATTTGATGAAATGACAGCAGACCTTGTCCAAGCATCGATTAGCCCAGTAAAAGAAGCTTTAAAAGATGCTGGATTAAACGCTGGCGACATTGAAAAAGTTCTCTTAGTCGGTGGATCTACAAGAATCCCAGCCGTACAAAATGCTGTAAAAGACTTAATTGGAAAAGAACCACAAAAAGACATTAACCCAGACGAATGTGTTGCTTTAGGTGCAGCGGTTCAAGGTGGGGTCTTATCTGGTGAAGTAAAAGACCTCTTACTCTTAGACGTAACACCACTTTCCTTAGGACTTGAAACATTAGGAAATGTGACGACAAGACTCATCGAAAGAAACACGACGATTCCTACAAAGAAAAGCCAAATCTTTACAACTGCCGCTGATAACCAAAATGCAGTAGATATCCACGTCCTTCAAGGGGAACGTGAATTTGCAAGAGACAACACGACACTTGGACGCTTCCAATTAGATGGAATTGCCCCAGCACCACGTGGCATCCCACAAATTGAAGTAACCTTTGACATCGACGCAAATGGTATCGTAAACGTATCAGCAAAAGACTTAGGAACAGGTAAAGAACAAAAAATTACCATCACTGCCTCCACAAAACTTTCTGAAGATGAAATCAATCAAAAAGTACAAGAAGCAGAACGATTTGCGGAAGAAGATAAAAAACAAAAAGACGCCGTCGAAGCGAAAAACAACGCTGAGTCTATGATTTACCAAACAGAAAAATCCTTGAAAGACTTAGGCGATAAAGTATCTGCCGATGAAAAATCAGCGATTGAACAAAAAGTTCAAGAACTGAAAACTGCAGCAGAAGGAGACAATGTAGAAGACATCAAAGCAAAAACAGATGAATTAACCCAAGAATTCTATAAAATCTCCCAAAAAGTCTACGAACAAACAGGCGCACAACCAGGAGAAGAAGCTCCACAAGAAGAACCTGTACAAGAAGCAGAATACGAAGTCATCGACGACGAAGAATAAAATAAGCTTTACAAATGGAAGCTGCCAGACACGGCAGCTTCTTTTAAGGCTGTGAGCACCTGTAGATGCTCGCAGTCTTACATACTGGTTAACAGATGATGCTTTTTGTAGTACAATAAGGAAAGTTTGTGAAAAGGCGGTGCAATAGGTGCGCAATCTATATGAAATCCTAGAAGTTGAAGAAAAAGCAACGGAACAGGAAATAAAAAGTGCATATCGAAAACTTGCGAAAAAATACCACCCAGACTTAAATCAAGGAAATGAAGAAGCGCAAGAAAAATTTAAAGAAATCAATACAGCCTATGAAGTGCTGAGTAATAGTGAAAAACGTGCCCAATACGACCGATTCGGTGATTCCATCTTCCAAAATGGAGGCGCAGGAGCAGGCGCTGGGTATGGCGATTTTGGTGATATATTTGGCGATCTCTTTGGAGATCTTTTCGGTGGAGGTTTCTCTCGTGGTGCGAGACGCCAAGACCCCAGCGCTCCACGTATGGGAGCAGACGTCCGCGTCGATGTGACCATTCCCTTTAAAGAAGCCGTGTTTGGCGGAGAAAAGGAAGTTTCCTATACCCGCATAGTAAACTGTGGCGTTTGTGAAGGAACGGGAGCAGAAAAAGGAAGCACGAAAAAAACGTGCCCAACGTGCCATGGCTCGGGACGGGTGCAGTACCAACAAAACTCCATGTTTGGACAATTTATCCGAGAGGAAGTGTGCCCCACCTGTCACGGAACAGGGGAAGTCATCGAACAACCTTGTGAACACTGTCACGGGGAAGGCATGGAGAGAAAACAACGGAAACTCCGCATTAAAATTCCAAAAGGTGTAGATACAGGCGACGCACTCCCCTTACGAGGTGAAGGTCACGAAGGAAAAAACAATGGACCTGCCGGGGATCTCTATGTCGTTTTCCGCGTACAACCCCATGAAATATTCGAACGACATGGGCTCGACATTCACTTTGAAATGCCCATCACCTTTGCCCAAGCAACACTGGGAGGCGTGCTAGAAATTCCAACGCTGACAGGCAAAGAAGAGTTTGAAATCAAAGAAGGCACAGAAACAGGAACACGTTTCCGCCTGAAAGAAAAGGGAATCGAAAACGGCAGAGGACAAAAAGGAGATTTATACTTTACCGTAAAAATTCAAACGCCAAAAAAACTCTCCGAAGAACAAAAACTCCTGTTAAAACGCTACGCAGAAGCCAGCGGCGAAGAAGTCCACGAACGAAAAAAGGGCATCTTCGACAAAGTGAAGGATTTGTTTGATTAGTGTGGTTTTAATAGAAGAAAGAAACTGATAGAATAAAAGAGCACGAAGGTAGTGCTCTTTTTAGTATTTGTAGGCGGTAGTGCTTGGAAAGGGTATTTTGGCTTTTTAAGAGAAGGTACCTGTGCAGCAGGGGGGATTCCCGCTATGCCAATACAGTTACAGATAACCGAGCTAAAAAACAACGGAGTCTGACTCATCCGCAAGATATCCATGCACTACGTATACCATAACCAACGCTCATGATTATAAATGATAAATGAATTGCGCTTACGCGAATGAATGTACATGCTCCGCATGTAGTGCATTTCTGCTTCGCAGAATAGATACAGAGGAAAACGGAGAAAATATGCCATATAGAGAAATTACCATAAAAACTGACGATGCTCACATCGAGGAGCTCCAAGGCTTCCTATACACCATGCCCATTGGTGGCCTGGTCATTGATGACCCAAAAGACGCTTGGGAAGTAAAAGACACAGCTCCCTACTGGGTCGTCGTGGAAGATGACCTTCTTCGTGAAAAGGATGCGCCCATTTACGTGCGTGTCTTCATTGATGAAGTCCAAGTGGACGAAGAAAAACCACGTCTGGACGCTTTCCTAAAAGAAAACCCCCACATGGGGTCGCAAGTCGCCCAGCAAACTGTCGATGAAGATTCTTGGGCAGATTCTTGGAAGAAATTTTTTAAACCACTTCCCATTGGAGAAAAACTCCTCATCCGTCCCACATGGGAAGAAGTAGACCCACAAGGACGCGTCGTTTTATCCATCGACCCAGGCATGGCCTTTGGTTCTGGAACGCATGAGACGACACAACTTTGCTTAGAACGCTTGGAAAAAGTCGACCTGCAAGATGCAGAAGTCGCAGACATTGGTTGCGGGTCCGGAATTCTTTCCATTGCAACGGCTTTATATGGCGCTAAGCATATTCAAGCGATTGATATTGAACCCATGAGCATTCGCATGACGAATGAAAATGCGGAAGAAAATGGCGTAGCAGAAAAAATTGACGCGCGTTTAGGAGACCTCTTAGATGGTGTCAAAGGCCCCGTAAAACTTATTGTCTCCAATATTTTGGCGGAAATTTTACTCACCATGATCCCAACGATGAAAGATGTGACAGAAGTAGGCTCTGAAATTATTTTCTCAGGTATCATCGTAGAAAAAGAACAAGAAGTTGTCGACTCGTTAAAAGCCCATGGCTACGACATTCTCTACACAGGGCAAGATGGTGGCTGGAGTGTCGTCCACGCAAAGAGGGTCCAATGAACCGCTTCTTTGCCCTCGATATAAAAGGAACTCTCACAAAAGAAGATGAGCACCACTTACTCCGCGTCCTGCGGGCCACAGAAGGCATGCAAGTGGAGTTGGTCTTGGATGGCGCCCCGTACCTTGCGACCATCGATTCACTGAAACCACTGCACTTTACCATCGGTGAAGCGCTTATAAATACTGAATCACCATTAGAAATCCATCTTTTCCAAGGCTATAGTAAAGGGGACAAAATGGATTTCGTCTTCCAAAAAGGGACAGAATTGGGTGCGCAACACTTTTATCCCATGATGACGGAAAATACGGACATACGCATTGATGAGAAGAGAAAACGAAAAAAAGAAGAACATTATCGAGGTGTTGTGGAAGCTGCGGCAAAACAAGCAAAAAGAAGCCAAATTCCAACCATTCACGAAACACTCACTCTGAAAGATGCCTTAGAAATAGCAAAAGACATGGAAATTGTCTTTTGTTATGAGAAAGCAACGGAGCCCATTCAAGCACAAAAAGGAAAACCTCTTGCCATCTTTATCGGACCAGAAGGGGGATTTTCTGATGAAGC
>CAMDZK010000057.1 GCA_945910665.1 uncultured Peptostreptococcaceae bacterium | reverse complement strand
GGCAACTACAGAAAAACCAGCAACTGATGCGGTGACAGAAGCTGCCACTACGACAGAAGCCGCGTCGGACGCCACAGAAGCCACAGAGGCTGCAGCAACGACGTATCCGGTTACTATCACGGATGGGTTGGGAAATGAAATCACTTTAGATAAAGAGCCAGAAAAAATCGTATCGATGGCTCCCAACGTCACAGAAATTCTCTTTGCCTTAGGACTTGGCGACAAAGTGGTCGCTGTGTCTGAATTCTCAGATTACCCAGCAGAAGCTTCAGAGATCGAAACGATTGGTGGCGCCATGGGATATGACTTAGAGCGTATCGCAGAACTCGCTCCAGATGTTATCGTCACAAATGGAATGATTGAAGGAATCGACAAAGCAGGCGCACCTGTTGCAGGATATTATCCCCAAACGATGGAAGAGGTTATGAAGCAAATTGAACAAATTGGCGAATTGACAAATACCTCAGCAAAAGCGAAAGAAATTACAGACGACATGCGCGCGCGTATTGAAAAAGTCAAAAAATCCGTGCAAGGACTCGATGCACCAACCGTCTTTTACGAAGTATGGGGAGATCCTCTCATGGTCGCTGGTAAAGGAAGTTTTATCAACGAAATGATTACTCTTTCCGGAGGTATTGATGTAGCAGGCGACGCGGAGCCTTACTCCAATTACAGTGTAGAGCAACTCGTTGAAAAAAATCCATCCCTCTATATTATTAACGATGGAGATCCAAATCTCACAGCACAAACCATTGCTGAAAGACCAGGCTATGCGGATTTAGATGCCGTGAAAAATGACCGTGTCCTAGCGGTAGATGCAGATTTAATTTCTCGTCCCGGTCCAAGAATTGTAGAAGGTTTGGAAGCAGTAGCTGACTTCATTCATCCCGATCGTGCGAAATAAGAAAAATATCCTTATAGCGGCCAGTGCATTTGCATTAGCCGCTCTTTGTATTTGCTGCGCTGCGATTGGCTCTGCATCTCTGGCGCCCAAGGGAGTGTTCCAATCCCTCGTTTCAAAATGTATTGGAGGCGCGAGTCCTCTGCCTGAAAATCAAACAATGATCCTATATACCATTCGACTTCCTCGTATTTTCCTTGCAGTCATTGCCGGTGGCGCTCTTTCTGTCAGCGGCCTCACTTTGCAAGGAATCTTTCGGAATTCCTTAGCAGACCCCTATATTTTAGGGATTTCCTCGGGGGCCAGTTTTGGTGCTGCCTTGGCAATCGTCACGGGATTTGGTTCTTTTTTAGGGAAGTTTGCCATTACAGGAAGTGCCTTTTTGTTTTCCATCATAAGCCTTCTCTTTGTCTTATTCATTGGTCAAAAGACGAGTCACAGTCGCTTGTTACTTGCTGGCGTAGCCATTGGTCAGATTTTTGCAGCGGCACTATCCCTCCTTATGGTCTTTTTTGCGCAGCAAATGGATAAAATTATTTATTGGACGATGGGAAGTTTGCAAGGAAATAGTATGGATGTCATTCTATTTACGGGAACATTTACTGTCCTTTGTTTTGCGATTTTGTACTTCCATTTTTCTCCTATGAATCTTCTCTTATTAGGGGAAGATACAGCAGAATCCATGGGTGTTGAAACGAAAAAAGTGAAGGGCATTCTCCTTTTGACTGCATCCTTATTGACCGCTGTCATTGTGAGTTTTACAGGAACGATTGGATTTATTGGACTGATTGTGCCTCATGTTGCCCGGCTTGTCATTGGACCGGATCACAAGTATTTATATCCTCTCTCTTTTTTGTGGGGCGCAGGATTTCTATGCTTAGCAGACACTCTTGCCCGGTCGGCATTTTCTCCATTGGAACTTCCAATCGGGATCGTCACCGCTCTTATAGGAGCGCCCTTTTTCCTTTGGTTACTCTTTCGCTCAAGAGAAAGGAGTAATCTATGATTTATTCCATACAAAATCTTACCTTTTCATACCACAGCAAAACCATATTGGAGAATATGTCTTTTGACTTAGAGTGGGGAAAACTCCATGTATTTATAGGGGCAAATGGGGCGGGAAAATCAACTCTCATCAAACTCCTAGCGGGACTTGCGAAACCTGACAAAGGCAAGATTCTACTCGATGATAAACAAATTAATCAATACACAAAAAAAGAAAAGGCACGAAAAATCGCCTATATGGCACAAAATCCACCGATTCCGCCCGACTTTACCGTGCGGGAGATCGTTCAAATGGCGCGCTTTGCCCACCGTAAAATCAGTACAGCAACAGATGATGAAAAAGCGATTCTTTCAGCATTGAAACGGACGGGAACCTTAGAGTATGAAAACCGCTCGATTGGCGAATTAAGCGGAGGAGAGCGCCAACGCGTGATGCTCGCTACAGCCTTTGCGCAAGAAACGGATATTCTTCTTTTAGACGAAGTGACATCAGCTCTTGATATGAACCACTCACTTCGTATCATGGATGAGATTCGTACATGGGTTGATGAAGGAAAAACAGCCGTGATGATTCTTCACGATATCAATATGGCGGCACGCTTTGCCGATCGATTATGGCTGATGGCAAATGGTGCTATTTTAGCCTGTGGTACGCCAAAAGAAGTGATTACCGAAACGCTGATTAAAGAAGCCTTCCATGTCGACGCATTGATTGAAGAGCAAATTCTAACGGGGATGCCCACAATTGTGCCTTTCTTGCAGGAAAAAAGCCAAGAAATGAAACCTTGGTATGTCATCGGTGGGGGAGGTTCAGCCACACGGATCTATTCTACACTCTTTCAAAGGGGAATTACACTTGAAACAGGTATACTCAACGAAGGGGACTCGGACTTAAAAGCAGCTAAACACTTTGGATATTCTGTCGACTCCATTCCAGCTTTTGAAGATATCCCTAAAGACACGAGAATGGCAGTGCAAAGTAAACTTGGAGAATATAAGGGATTACTCGTGCCAAATTTTCCAATCGGTTTGGGGAATGTAGAAAATATGCTTCTCATTGAAGAAGCGAAGAAATGGATGCCAGTGTATTATCTTCCATGGAATGAAAAACAGTATATTGCACCAGAGATTGAAGAAAGATGGAACCTTATATTAGAAGATATACCTCGACTTTCTCCCAGTGCATTTGAATCTTTTCTTGCAAACAAAAAGCCCTAAAATCCTTTGATTTTAGAGCTTTTATTTTTTTAACGACCCGGATCCACAACCGTGCGCAGGGCAAAGGATGATGTTTTATACAAAATTGGAACGACAAGTCCTGTGAGAACAGCCGTTGGAAGAACGACCGTTAAAAACAATGTGGGAAATGGCGCGGGCAATCCTGCTACAAAAAGGGCGGTGAGTAAAAAAGTAGACCCACTGACCAAAGTGCCAATAAAACCAACCAATGTCGCTTTTATAGCAGAATTTGCCATTTTTTGTAAAGCTTGCAAGAGTAAGAAAAGAACAAGGGCGGTGATGACTTTGTCGACCAGGTTTGCTACTTGTCCACCAGGAAATGTCGTTGTCCCTGCGGTTAAAATTCCACCCAATAAGCCCGTGGTGATGCAATTCTTAAAGCTGGGGTTCATCATAATCGCTAATATCATAAAAGCTAAAAGTAAATCAAATTTCATGCCAAAAAAGGCGGGGGTAATCGCGTGGAGCACAAATCCAATGGCGATGAGTAATGCAGAGATGATGTATTCACGAATTTTCATTTTATTTTCCTCCAAATTTTTTATAGTTGTTGTCAGTGATAAAAAATCGGCGGCTTTCAGGTGTGAGGTCTCATATTTTTCTCCTTGAATAAAAAAAGACCTGTCACTCCAAAAGGAGCGAACAGGTCGCGGTACCATCCTAGTTTTTGGGAAATTTTCCCACTCATTCAGATACGAGGCAATGCCTGATATCCTACCCCTGTAACGGAGGGATCCGTCCACGGCTACTACTTGCGGTTTGCCAGGAGTCTTGCAGGGCCATTCCCTTCATTTTTACTGCCTTTTTCCACCATCCAAAGGCTCTCTAAAAGTAAAAGTGTGAAGCTACTTTTCCTGCGCATTGACTATAAAACATACAATACAAGATTTCGATAAAGAAGTCAAGTACTAAAGACAAAACAATCGAAACATTCTGTAAAGATTTTGATATAATGAGTACGGTGATTGATGTGAAACTATTAATAACGGACTTAGATGGCACATTACTCATAGGGAATACACTCCCACAAAATGCCACAGAGTTAATCCATACATTACAAGATGAAGGCGTGCATCTCTGCTTTGCGACAGGCAGAATGTGGCACTCCCCTTGCTATTACACAGAAAGATTTAAAAAACCGATTTCCATTGTGGGATGTAATGGAGCGATCGTTCAAAATGAGAAGGGAGAGCGTATTGGCGATTTTCCTCTTCCTAAAGAATTTGCGCAGCGAATCATAAAACAGGCGTTAGAAAATGGCGATTATATTCAATGTTACACAGAAGATACAGTCTATCTCTCCGGGTATCGGCAAGATCCATTGGATCGCTATAAAAAAGAAGATTCGAACGTGCTCCAAACGACCTTTATCATCACGCAAAATATTTTAGACTATGTGAAAGATGAAAAGATTTACAAACTCGTTTTTATTGTAGAAGATGATGAGGAACGACTGGCCATGCGCCGCATCATCGAAGAAGAAAATAGTATTGCAGTCACTGAATCTGGATTTAGCCATTTAGAAATTACCCATGAAAGGGCGACAAAAGGGCAAGCCTTACAGCTCCTCGCAAAGGATCTGGGGGTTCGTCTGACAGATACGATTGCCATCGGTGATCACGAAAATGATGTGAGTATGTTAGAGGCTGCAGGGCTCTCTATTGGAGTCCATGGCGGTCACGACATTTCGCAATTTGTCGATGTGATGGTCGCACCTCCTATGGAAAATGGTTGGGTCCATGGTGTGAAGAAATATGTGATGGGAGACAAGCGATGAATATTGTATTATTTGAACCAGAAATTCCGTCGAATACGGGAAATATAGGAAGGACTTGCGTGCTTACACATAGCACACTTCATCTCATTCGTCCCTTGGGCTTTGTCCTCACAGATAAAGCAATTGAACGGTCAGGGCTTGATTATTGGCCTTATTTAAAACTGAAAATGTATGACGATTGGAATGACTTTCTCACACAAAATCCAAATGCGCGTTTGTGGTTTGCGACGACAAAAGCAAACCAAAGCCATTCTTCCGTAGAATTCAAAGAAGATGATTTTATTGTCTTTGGGAAAGAGTCCAAGGGACTCCCCAAGGAAATTTTGGAAGCGTATCCCGATTTTCACATTCGTATTCCCATGGATACTGAATATGCTCGTAGCTTAAATTTAGCGAATTCTGTGGCTGTCGTACTCTATGAAGCTTTGCGTCAGCTCGATTATCCATTTTTACGATGATGAACACGATCATTGGAATTTTCGTTCTCCTTTTTGGCCTCAACTACATGGCCAGAAATGTCGACTCCCTACAATCAGACCCTCACGTTCACACCGTGCAGCGATTCTTAGAAGATCCTAAGCGCTGTGCGATTGTAGCGGTAGTCGTTGCCTTTTTATTGCAATCCTCCACGACTGCCGTCCTTTTTGTAATTGGGATGGTGGCAGGGGAATGGATTCGCCCAAAAAATGCGTATTTGATGGTATTTGCTATTAACGTCGGTACAGCCATTCAAGTGCCCATTTTGCGCGTTCCAGTATTTACGATTATTATGGCAGTTGGAATTTTCTCATTGGGAGCTTGGGTGTTTAACCAAAGGAGTCGCACGAGAAAACTGGCAGGCATCGGCATTGGGATTGCGCTCATTTTTATCGGTTTACAACTGATCCAAGGGAGTTTAGCGCAAATGGCAGAAGGACTTTGGATGCAAGAGAGCTTCCGTAGAGTCGTCACACCCATGCAAGGGCTCATTCAAGGGATTTTTTGGACGAGTGTATTGACCAGTAGCGGATTAAGTCTTTTAACCTTTGGTGCATTTATAAAGACCGTGACGATACCCTCTCTCTTCTATATTATGGGAGCGAATATTGGGACAGCAACAACCGCTTTAATTTGTACGATTGCAGACCGTAGTAATACAAAACGCGTTGCCTTTATGCACCTGTTAATAAACAGTGTAACGACGCTTACTCTCACACCTATTATTTTGCTTTTTGGGGCGTCTGTATTGCCGATCGTCAATCAAAATTTTAATATGTGGCCCAATCCCTTTCACTTGTTCTTTAACCTCATACTCATCGCCTTCGGCTTTCTTTTATATAAACCACTGGTACGATTTGTTGAACGAATCATTCCACAAGATCAGCAAGGCATTCCAGAACTTGGGAGTTTTTCCAGTTTTACTTTTGATGAACACATGAATCGGCTACAACAGTCCATCTGGAACTACTACCGCATCGCCATTGTCCAATTAGAAAAACCTGCAGAAAGTGGCATGCGAAGACTTCTTCCCATTGAAAAGAGTATTGACGATTATTTCGAACGGTTGCGCAGCCAGCAAGAAAGAGAATTACAAGAAGAAGAACGTACAGACGAGAGTACCGAAAAAAACTTAGAGAAGTTGGTTCGTGTTCATGCACTCTGGAAAGAAATCAGATCTTTTTCGGAGACGATTACTGAAAAACTCCCCACACAACGCTCGGAAGATTATCTGCTCCACTTACTCATCGATAATAGTGCGAAAGTACAAGACCTCTTGCATTCGACC
>CAMDZK010000056.1 GCA_945910665.1 uncultured Peptostreptococcaceae bacterium | reverse complement strand
GGGAGTTTTACGAAGAAATTGCCACGGAAGTATGGCGCATGGAAGATTTTTCATGCCTTTAGAAAGAAGTGTAATGGTTACTTACAGAATCAATGAAATCAAATGTAACTTAAACGAAACAACGGAGATTCTCCCCTATAAAATCGCCAAAAAAGCGGGGATTCCTGAAAAAGCGATTGAATCTTGGGAGATTGTCCGTGAATCGGTGGATGCACGGAAAAAACAAGCGATTAAAAAAGTCTATACGGTCGATTTTACGACGAATCGCAAGTTAAAGCTTGAAATTCCAAAGGACCGGACCTATCATTTTGAAGATCCTAAGACCGATAAAAGCGCATCGATTGTGATTACTGGCTTTGGGCCTTGTGGCATGTTTTGTGGCTTAGTGCTTGCTCAAATGGGCTACAAGCCTATCATACTAGAGCAAGGGGCAGATGTAGATACTCGAACTGAGCACGTACACCATTTTTGGGAAGAAGGCGTTCTTCATCCATACTCCAATGTTCAGTTTGGCGAAGGGGGCGCAGGTACTTTTTCAGATGGAAAACTGACGACGGGAATTAACGATCCGCGGATTCAAAAAGTATTGCGAGAGTTTGTGAATTTTGGCGCCCCTGAAGAAATTCTTTATAAACAAAAGCCGCATATCGGCACCGATATATTAAAAGGTGTAGTGAAAAACCTGCGTGAAGAAATCAAAGCTCTGGGTGGGGAAGTACTCTTTTTAACAAAAGTCACCGATCTTTTAATCAAAGAAAAACGCATTTGTGGTGTTCGTGTACTCCATGAAAATGAAGAAAGAGAAATTCCCTGCGACCATTTAGTGATGGCCGTGGGCCACAGTGCAAGAAATACCTTCCAACGATTGCACGATTTAGGCGTACACATGGAACAAAAGCCATTTTCTATGGGCGTACGCATCGAACATCCACAAACACTCATCGACGAAAGCCAATACGGAAATGCCGACATCGCCAACATATTAGGACCTGCAGAGTATAAGCTCAACGCACGCACAAATGATGGACGCGGTGTGTATACTTTTTGCATGTGTCCTGGTGGAGAGGTGGTGATGGCGAGCTCTTCTCCCGGTCAAGTTCTCAGCAATGGAATGAGCTATCATGCGAGAGATTTAGAATATGCCAATGCGGGCCTTTTAGTGGATGTACGTACATCAGACTACAAGTCAGAACATCCTTTGGCAGGGGTTCAATTCCAAGAAGAAATTGAACATAAAGCCTATACTGTAATGAAGGGTTATGCCTTACCAACGACGACGATTGCAAACTTTAAAGATTCCACCTTAGGAGCTTGCTTACCCAACTTTGTCGTGGATTCGATTGTCGAAGCTCTCCCTTTGATGGGACGAAAGCTGAAAGGGTTTGATGCCCCGCAAACCACATTAAAAGGACCTGAAACGAGGAGCTCATCACCGGTTCGAATTCTGCGTGATGAGACATTCCAAAGTAATCTTCGGGGTCTGTATCCAGCGGGTGAAGGGGCAGGGTATGCTGGAGGAATTATGTCCGCCGCTGTGGATGGAATTCGCATTGCCGAGCAGATTGCGAGGGGAGAATGAGAGAGTTTACCTTTCAAGGAAAGGATGGACGTACCATCCATACGTACTGTTGGGAACCAAAAGAAATACGAGGCGTTTTACAAATTGCTCACGGAATGGCAGAGACAGCGACACGCTATAATGGTTTTGCAAAAGTTTTAAACGAACATGGGTATGCTGTGTATGCCAACGACCACCGAGGACATGGGAAATCGTCTCCCTCTTTGGATGCTCTGGGAAATCTGGCAGACGCAAATGGCTTTGACCTTCTCGTGGATGATATGCATATTCTAAACACTATCATTCAACAAGAATATGCAGTTCCGCTCTTTTTACTTGGCCATAGTATGGGTTCTTTTGCAGCACAGCTTTATGTTTTACAGTTTCCAGAAACCATCGATGGATTGATTCTATCCGGTTCTAATGGAAAGCAAGGACCCATGTTGCACTTGGGAAAATTGGTTGCAAAAGCAGAGAAAGCATTGAAAGGACGCAAGGCTAAAAGTCCACTTCTCACGAATTTGACCTTTGGTATGTACAACAAAGCCTTTACACCCAATCGTACAGGGTTTGACTGGTTAAATCGAGATGAAAGTGAAGTGGATGCCTACATTGCCAATCCATACTGTGCAACAACCTTTCCCGTCGGGTTTTATGAAGACTTTTTCCAAGGGCTCATTCAATTAGAAAAGACCGATTTTACAAAGGTTCATTATGATTTTTCAACTCTTATCATTGCTGGAGATAAAGATCCGGTGGGATCCAATATAAAAGAATTAATTGAGCGGATAAAGAAGATGGGAAAAACCGATGTAAAGCTGTATCCCGATGCGCGGCACGAAATTTTGTTGGAAACGAACCGAGATGAGGTTTATAAAGACGTAATAGGATGGCTGAATCTTCAGCTTTAAAAAAGAGTAACGAAGTTGCTCTTTTTTTTATTGCAAAAAGTGTTGACTTTTAGTTTTTATGGGTATATACTTAGTTACATAAGTAGTTAACCAACTTAAGAAGGAGGCTTGCATGGAATTTAATCCGACTAAAAATATTTACGAACAAATTTCAGAAATGATTGAAAATGAAATCCTCAGCGACCGACTTAAACTAGAAGATCAAGCACCATCCACCAATGAATTCGCCAGGGTTTATCAAATCAACCCAGCCACGGCACTGAAGGGAATGAACGCACTGGTAGATGAAGGCATACTCTATAAAAAAAGGGGCGTTGGCATGTTTGTCACAGAGAATGCGAAAAAAATCATCATCACAAAACGTAGAAAGGAATTTAAAGACACGATCTTACCTTCCATGGTGGAGGAAGCGGGAAGATTAAAGATCACAAAAAATGAACTCATAGAAATGATCAAGGAGGCTGAATGGAATGATCACACTCGATAAAGTAACAAAACAATATGGAAAGCAGGAGGTTTTAAATAACATCACTCTTCAATTTGAAGAAAACAAAATTTATGGCCTCCTAGGAAGAAATGGAGTCGGTAAGTCAACATTACTCAAGATGATTAGTGCACAAATTTTTCAAACGTCGGGGGAGATTCTAGTCGATGGAAAAAATCCTTTTAAAAATCCGGATGCAAGAGAAAAAATCTGTTTCGTAAAAGAATCTGGATTTGGTGCACCGCTAAAAGTCAAAAAGATTTTTGAGTATGCGAAGGATATGTATCCAAATTGGGATGAAGGGTTCAAAGAAAGACTGTTAACTCATTTTAAAGTCCCTGTAAATAAACAATACGACAAACTTTCGAGAGGGAATAAGACGATAATTGGTTTAATTATAGGGCTTGCATCGCGTGCAGAATATACATTTTTTGATGAACCTTCCTTAGGACTTGATGCTTTCAACCGCTACGAATTTTATGATTATCTATTAGAAGATTTCCAAAAATACCCACGAACAATTGTTATTTCTACCCATTTAATTGATGAAGTGAAAAATGTCTTTGAAGAAATTATTATCTTAAAAGACCAAAGTGTGCTTATGAACGGAAACGTACAAGAATTATTAGGCGAATATTTTACAGTACAGGGAAATGCTGGTGCTATTGATGAGTATGTGAATCGATACAAAGTGATGGAAGTAGAAACTTTTGGTAACAGTAAAATTGTCCATTTTAAAGGAAATTTAACACCTGAAGACCATAGAACCATGGTTCAAAAAGGAATCCAAGTACAAGAAATACCATTACAAAAACTATTTGTATTACTCACAGGGGAGGAGAAACATGTTTGATCAAACGATATTTAAAAAGGGAAGTAAGATTCTACTCAAGAATGCCATCATAGGCATCATATTATCGCTACTCATAACTGGCGTATTTATGTTTGCTACAGTAAACTATACGGTAAATGGAGAAAGTGTCACTAATAACGATTCTTTGAACATCATTTACACAATTATGTTACCACTGTTTATGGTATTTGGTGTTATCATTTACAGTTTTTATTCCTATGGCGAACTTTTTCCGATGTCAGTGGGCCTGAGCAAAACAAGAAGCCAATTTCTTGTAACGAATTTAATCACACAAATTGGTGTGGGCGGTATCCTCGTGGCACTTAGTGTGGCTATCGTCGCAGTCGAAGCACACTTTAAAGTTGGTTTTCAGAATATACTCAATGAAATCAATATCCCTGCAAATGAGGCGATAGGCATTATGGGATGGGTGATTCTTTCCATATTATCCGCTATTGCATTTACTCTCATCGTTAGTTTATTAAGTTATCGCTTTGGAAGTAAGTTTTGGATTATTGCGGCTGTTCTCTATTTTGGATGGATTTTTATTTCTGCAATTCCTAGCATTTCAGCATTTATCGATGCAATCGTTAGCCAACCATGGTTCCAAGCAATCCAAAACTTTAGGGATTCTGTTGTGGGATCCATTGTAGAAATGCTCCTTGGATTTATTATCGTAATTATCCTTACGCTTAGACTTGCCGTTACAGAAAAAGCTTCAAATTAAGACCATGAGCAATTTCATCGAATATAAAAGCCAGCATGGTTACATTATACGTACCATGCTGGCTTTTTCTATATTTCTTTTTCCATTTTTATATCTACAGTTTCATAATCCGTATCTTCATCCATGGGTACTTGTTCAAATCCATGTTTTTCATATAAATTCACAGCAGGTCCTAAATTCTCATGGGTATAGAGAATGACTTTTTCTGCACCTTTTTCTTTCCCATACTCGGTGCAGCGTTCCATTAGAAGGTTCCCAATTCCCATGGATTTGTATTCTTCTTTAACACCAACTTTGACAACTTCGTACACGTTGTCGCCTTTATAGACCATAGACGCAGTGCCTGCAGTGTCTGCTTCTTCGTCATCTGTCACCGCAAAGAAAATCATGCCGCCGTCCATGATGATTTCTTTGTAGGGATAGTTGAGCATGTCTTGATCTTTTTCTTCCATCATGTCGTGTTCATGCAACCACTTTTCTGAAATAGCAATAAAATCTTCTTTTCTTTCTGGTTCATAATTTATTATTTTAATCTTTGTCATAATTCCTCCTTTACATCTTTTTTACCCAATCTACTTTTGATTGTCACAATCTTTGGTTTACGGTCTACCAGATGTGGTATACATGAATGACATTGAAAAAAAGGGGACATTTATGATGCAAATACATTGGCGTACTTTTCTTTTGGATGTATTCATTTGCTCACTCGGTGCTTACGGAGGGCCCGAGGCACACTATGGAGTGATTACAGACCAAATGATCACCAAGAAAAAATATTTTACGGAAGAAGAACTCATTGAACTCATTGCTCTCACAGGGATTTTACCAGGTCCATCAAGCACACAGACGATTGTTGCCATTGGACAGAAAGTCGGAGGGCCACTTCTAGGCATGCTCACGATGGTTGTTTGGGCACTTCCTGTCCTTATCATTATGACGGCATTGTCCTTTCTTTCCGTGTTCTTAGAAAGAGCAAATATCTCCAATGAGAATTTACGATTTATTGGGCCAATGGCAGTGGGTTTTATCGCGGTTGCGGGTTTTCGCATTGGACGAAAAGTCGTAAAAGACCGTTTCACACTCATTCTAATGAGTGCAAGTGCAATCATTACTTTTTTCATTCGCACACCCTGGATTTATCCACTTTTGCTTTTGATTGGTGGAGCTTTAGCGGTTCTTCGCAGTGATGAAAAAAATATTTGGAATCGGACGAAACTGAATCCTCCGTGGAAGCCATTTCTCTTTTTTCTTTTCTTTGCTCTTGGAAGTCTTTTATTGGCTGGAGTCACGCATAATCTATTCGTACAGCTCTTTGAAAAATTCTACCGTTATGGCTATTTAGTCATAGGTGGTGGACAAGTGGTTGTCCCTCTCATGTTTAGCGAGCTGGTAGAAATCAATCATTTCATGACGGGCCAAGAATTTTTAACTGGCTTTGGTATCGTCCAAGGAATGCCAGGACCCATGTTTAGTTTCGCAGCGTACGCTGGTGGGATGGCAGCACGAGGACATAGTATCCTCTATCAAATTTTTGGAGCAATGATAGGTGGGATTGGGATTTTCCTCCCCGGACTCTTACTCATATTTTTCGTGTATCCCATTTGGGAACAACTAAAGGCCATTCGAGGCATTAAAATCTCCCTTTCAGGGATTACAGCGGTTGCTGGTGGATTTATTGTCGCTGCTGCAGTTTTATTATTCATACAAAATGGTTTTGTTCCCGTGTCAATTGCTGTTACTGTTTTGTCGTTTCTATTGTTGTATTCAAAAAAGGTACCTGCACCAATCATCGTATCGTTAAGTATCATTCTTGGTTTTATCATGTAAGAATTGCATCGTTTTTTCTGATATCATGATACAATAGGTATCATGATATCGTGGAGGAAGCATGGAAAAGAATTTTTTTGGAAGACATTATGGCTGGGCTATGGTTGTTTTTGTGTTCATTTTTTTAGCGTCCACCTGGGGTGTGGTTTTTAATGCGAATAGTTTATTCTTAGTGCCCATCGAAGAAAGCCTACAAATTTCAAGAGAACAGACGATGATTGCCAATATTTTTCGAGGAATTGCCATGACCATTGGCGCTTTTTGTGCGGGGCCCTTATATTTGCGCTTTTCTTTTCTCGCAGTAAATCGCTTGATGGGAATCGGGGTCATTCTATTTTATACACTCACAGCTTTTATGCAGTCTGCTTTCCAATACTACATCTTACAGTTTTTTTTGGTCTTTTGTATGACGATTTGTGGTTTAATGGCGGGAGCAATGCTTATAAAAGAGTGGTTCCAAACAAAAAGGGGTGTCGCTCTAGGAGTTGCTTTAACGGGTTCTGCTGTAGGGGGAACGTTATTTAGTATGTTGGCGGGCTTATTGATTCCTCAACTGGGTTGGAGAAATACAGTACTTGATTTTGCAGTGCAGATGTCCTTTTTCATTC
>CAMDZK010000055.1 GCA_945910665.1 uncultured Peptostreptococcaceae bacterium | reverse complement strand
CCGGAAGAGCTTTTGCAAAATCCGTATAGTAATTTCTGTCTTTTTGACGTCCATCGCAACCTGCCATGACAAAGAATTTGCGAATGGCGCCTGATTTCACTGCTTCTACTACTTTATCAGCCAAAGCGAGCACTTGTGCGTGGGCAAAGCCACCGACAATCTCCCCAGTTTCAATTTCTACAGGAGCTTCGCAGCGTTTTGCATGTTCAATAATTTCAGAAAAGTCTTTTTCTTCGCCAATGCCACCAGGGATGTGTTTGCAACCAGGGTATCCCGCTGCGCCCGTTGTGTATAAGCGATCTTTATAACTATCTTTCGGGGGAACAATACAGTTGGTCGTCATAAGAATAGGACCGTTGAACGTGTCAAATTCTTCTTTTTGGTGCCACCACGAACCGCCGTAATTTCCGACAAAATGATCGTATTTTTTAAATGCTGGATAGTAGTTTGCAGGAAGCATTTCCGAGTGGGTGTATACATCGACTCCAGTGCCTTCCGTTTGTTGTAAAAGCATTTCCATGTCGCGTAAATCGTGACCGGAGACAAGAATTCCAGGATTACTTCTAGTGCCGATATTTACTTTCGTAATTTCTGGATTTCCATAGGCTCCCGTATTTGCACCATCTAATAAGGCCATCCCCTTCACACCATGTGAACCAACTTCTAAAGTAAGCGCGACTAAATCATCCACAGAGAGGGAGTCATCTAAGGTTTTTGCAAGAGCTTCTTGCATGAAAATATCGACTTCTTCATCCGTTTGTAAGAGAGCGTTGGCGTGTTTTGTGTAGGCGGCCAAACCTTTTAATCCGTAAGTAATCAGTTCTCGTAAGCTTCGTATGTCCTCATCTTTCGTGGATAATACTCCATGGGCTTGTCCAATGGCAAATTGTTCTTTACGATCTCTTGAATCCCATAAAGCTGCTTTTGAAAGATCTTGATTTTTCAATTGAGCGAGTATTTCTTTTTTTACATCCAAGGTTTCGTTGACGCGTGCATAAATCGCCTCTTCGTCAAAGTTTGCGTTGGTAATTGTGGTGAAAAGATTTAATGATACAAGAGCATTCGTTTCTTTGCGAACTTCAACTCCTTCTTTTCTCGCTTCTACTAATACTTCACTTAATCCTTTTGTCACATAAATTAATAAATCTTGGGCGATGGCGACTTCAGGATTTTTACCGCAGACCCCAACTTTTGTACAGCCTTTATTTTGTGCTGTTTCTTGACATTGATAACAAAACATATCTACCATTTTCTTTGCCTCCTTCAGTTTTTATCTTGTAACACTATTGTACACATGAATTCCGACAATTTCTGTAACGATTGTTACACAGAAGAAGAAAAAAAGATTTTTTCTTTGTCTAAAAGAATCAAACCATCTTTTTCCATCTTTTTCAGTTCCCGTGAAAGGGAAGGTCTTGTCGTTCCCAAATAATCGGCTAATTCTTCACGCGTAAAAATCGCCTTTCCCTCCTTAATTTTTGAACGAAAATTGAGATAGGCGATAATTTTATTTCGTAAGGTCATTTCACTTAAAATAAACGTCTTACTACTTAAAAAATAAGCTTTTTGCGATAAGATCTGTAACATATTATATTGTAACTGGTCGCGCATGGACACGGCGTTCATCTTTGGATTAAGTACCGATGTCTGAATCGATAAAATCTCCGCATCCTCTGTGACGACACAAGTATAATCGTATAAGGGGTCACTTAAATAGGCGTATACTTCGCCAAAAACAACGCCTGGGACGTTGAACCGGTTCAATATTTTTCGCCGTCCTTCTTCAGATATTGTTTCCACTTGTACACTCCCTTGCAGTAATACAAAAAACGATGTGGGAATCTCCCCTTGGGTAAAAATTTCTTTCCCTTTCTCAAAGGTCGTCTGTTGCACATAAGAAGAGGTCAAAAGCTCTTCCAACTGATCCTCCGTCAGCCCACGAAACAACGGCGTCGTCAATAAAAATAGAGTATCCATCACACGTCCCTAGTCTCGTTTGTGTTTCCAGATAAGTCGCCCTTCAAAAGGATCAGACTTAAAGTAGGCGTAATCGACTAAATCGTCTTCTTCTATATATAAATTTCTACGGTCTTTTTCAGAAATGACGACGCGTTCGCCTTGAAAATCGTCTTCTGTGGGTTGTAGGTAGTACACCTCATCCATATCGTCGTATTCGACGCGTTGAAATTCTATTTGTATGCGGTCGGTTTCAGGAATTTTTTCCGCTTTTTCTAAAGGCACATAGTCATATAATGTACGCATCGACCCATTTTTCAGTAATATCGTCTTATTGCCTTTGGCGCGCACCCAATCCCCTTCTTCAATGGAAAGTCTACGTACGATGGATTCTGGGACGAAAATTTTCGCACTTCCAATCCGACCGCCAATTAATTCTCTTTCAAATTGACCTACGTAGATTTGGTTTGCATCATCTTGTATATCTTTCACTTCTTGTTCATCGGCAAAAAATACTTCTGTATCGTCATCTAAAGTGTGCAGTGTGTGAATTCCTTCGAGAATCGAAACGTAGGCCCGCATACGCTTCGAAGTTACTTCTAAATTTTCTAATTGAATGTGCACGCAAGTACTTTGAATCTCACGCCTTATTTCATCTAACCATTTTTTATACATCATGATCCTCCATTTCTTATATCGCTTATTTTCATTTATATGGATACATGATATTATACCCATCAGAAGATTATATTTGATCAAAGGAGAATCTATGACGTACGAACAAGCTATCCAATATATATACGAAACTGAATGGAAAGGAAGTATTTTAGGCCTTTCTCGCATGGACGCACTCATGGAAAAATTGGGTCAACCCCAATTAAAAACAAAAGTCATCCATATTGCGGGAACCAATGGAAAAGGAAGTACCGCAAAAATGTTGGCGGACATTCTCACGGCCACAGGATATAAAACAGGACTGTATATCTCCCCATCTATTCGCACCTTTGAAGAACGCATGCAAGTAAACGCTATCCCCATTTCGAAAGAGCATTTCATTGAATGTGTAGAAATATTGAAAGAAGCGATTGAGCAGATGGACGACGCACCCACGGAATACGAACGCATCACAGCTCTCGCCTTCATTTATTTTGCAAAAAAAGAATGCGATTTTGCTGTGATTGAAACAGGTCTTGGAGGAAGACTTGATGCAACCAATGTTGTCCATCCCGTTTTATCCATTATCACGGCCATTGGCATGGATCATGTGGCAGAACTTGGCGATACGCTAGAAAAAATCGCCTCTGAAAAAGCTGGCATCATTAAGCCTAATGTTCCAGTGGTGGCGATCCAGCAAGATTCACGCGCTTTGGGTGTACTTGAAGAAAGAGCGAAAGAAAAACATGCGCCATTTTACATTGCAGCACCTGGCCCTACCCATCCAGAATCATTCACCGACGAGAAGCAAGTTTTCTCCTATGGGAATCGAAAACATTATGAACTGGGTTTGTTGGGACTTTTTCAGATGCTGAATGTTGGCCTTGTACTCACGGCGGTCGATGTCTTAAAAGTAAAATGTGAGATCAGTGAAAGTGCTGTGAAAAATGCACTCAAAAAAACGGAATGGTTAGGACGTTTTGAAGTCGTTCATCATGACCCTCTTATCATTATTGATGCAGCGCACAACCCACAAGGAGCCGAAAGTTTAAAGGAAAATCTACAATATTATTTCCCAGAAAAGAAAATGTTGGGAATTTTTGGTGTTTTAGCGGATAAAGGGTATAATCGTATTGTGGAGACAATGCTCCCACACATTGACAAATGGATTGCCGTAACTCCCAATAATCCAAGGGCTTTGCCTGCTAAACGAGCGGCGGAAGTCATACGAGAAAAAGGGGGAGTTGTCACTGTAACCCCTTCCGTGCAAGATGCAATGAAAGTCGCGCTGTCGGAAAAAACAGACGGTATATGCATTTTCGGTAGTTTGACGATTCTTAATGACGTTTACAGCTACTTAGAAAATTAAATACATTTGGCTAGAGTAGAAAATATGCGTTAAGTGCCGATGAATGGGGTGTTGTCATCGGACGAAGGGTAATCCGCGGTATATTTTCGCATCCGCTGCCATGAATGAGAATCCTCTTCGTGGCAACTATCCATTAGGAGGTTTTTTAATGAACAAAAATGTACGAAGAATGGTTAATATTGCGTTACTCATCGCACTTCAAATCGTGCTGTCCCGCTTTTTATCCATCAACACACCATTTATCCGCATTGGGTTTAGCTTTATTCCCCTTGCAGCCATTGGCATGCTATACGGCCCACTTTGGGGCGCAGCAGGCGCTGTCATCGCCGATTTAATTGGAGCGACCCTCTTTCCTTCCGGTCCTTTCTTCCCAGGATTTACCCTCACCGCTTTTCTCACGGGTTTGACCTATGGAATTTTCTTACACCGTAAGGAAGTAAAACTCGTTCACATTATTGCAGCAGTCGTCATCATCCAAGTACTCTATCACATGGGACTTAACTCTCTTTGGGTGTATATGATGACAGGGAAAGCAGCCGTCGCCATCCAAGCAACGCGCATGATCAACGCACTCGTGATGATTCCAGTGCAAGTGATTACAATTATGCTGATGGAGAAAAAAGTATTTACGATTCCAACACTTCGAAAAGAAAGACAAGCTTTTCAATAAAAGTGAACCCTAGGTTGAATAGACCTAGGGTTTTTTGGTGAGATGAAAGTGAAATACTGAGTTGTCGCTCAGTGAGAAATTATGCGACCCATAGTGGAGTGAGTAGTGATACAGTACTTCGCACCGAGAGGCCGCTCACTTTGCTCCCTGTGATGCAATGCGAGTCGCATCGTAAAAAGAGCCAATTCGCGCTAGTATGAATCCAATAGTATATTGCGACTTTATTGGACTAGTTGTCACATGGTGGCGGTGAAGTGAATTACTGAGCTTTCGCTCAGTGTGAAATTATGCGACCGATAGTGAGGTGAGTAGTGATACAGTGCTTCGCACTGAGATGCCGCTCGCTTTGCTCGCTGTGATGCAATGCGAATCGCATCGTGAAAAAAGCCAATTGCATTCGCAACTGGCTTTTTTGGCGGAGAAGGTGGGATTCGAACCCACGTGGGCTTACGCCCTAACTGATTTCGAGTCAGCCCCGTTATGACCACTTCGATACTTCTCCAAGACTTTTTCATTTTACCACTCCATCCTACAAATCTCAAGATTTAGGATTTATTGGGTATAAACAATATAAACAAATGAAAGGAGATCTTATGAACGTATTAGAGCACATCAAAGAGGAACACACGAAATACAAGAAACAAATTACAGCAATTGAAGAGGCCAGTGGGAAGAAAAAACAAGAACTTTTTGTCGATTTATATGCCAGTATCCATGGTCATCATGAAGCGGAAGAAAAGGTTCTTTTTCCAAAAGTGAAAGAAAAAGTGGATGGTGAAGACAAAGAAGTAGTTCTCGAAATGGAAGAAGAGCATAGCCTCGGAAGTTATCAATTCAGCGTTGTACATAAAACTTTCCTCGAGAATGAAACTTGGGACGCAAAACTATCTGTACTTAAAGAAGTCTTAGAACATCATATGGATGAAGAAGAAAAAGAATTCATTCCAATTGCAAAAAAAGTTCTTCCAAAGGAAATGCAAGAAGAATTACTTGAAGAGTTTGAGAAAGTCTTAGAAGAAGAAAAGGCAACGTTATTAAAGAAATTATAAGAAAGACGAAGTGCGCGCACTTCGTCTTTATCTTTGTGGGATCATTTCAATGCTCCACTCTTTTTCAGATTTTGCAATCATGAGATTTGCCACGATATCTCCTGTGACATTCATTGTCGTAAAGGCCATATCCAGTAGTCTGTAAAATGCTGCGATGGGGCCCATTAAATCAAAAGGAAGTCCCAAAATGGAGAGGAAACTCGCACCTAAAATAATTCCTCCCCCTGGAATTCCTGGCGCTGCCATATTTAAAACCGTTGCAACAAACACGAGCATAACAATTTGAAACACTGTAAGAGGTAGGTTGTAAAAATCCGATACAAAAACAGCAAGACAAGCAAAAGAACAAGCGCCGCCACACATATTTATTGTGCAACCAAGTGGCAAAGTAAAGTTAGTGATTCCTTCTGGTGCTCCAAAGTCTTCCGTACTGACACGTATCGATGTGGGAAGGGCTGCCGCACTGCTTGTAGTTGATAATGTGACCAACCAAATTTTGTAGAGTCCTTTTAGGAGTGTCGATAGTTTCATTCTTGTCTGCAAGTACAATGGCAAGTACATTGCAATAAAAAAAGTCATGACACAGGCAATGTAACAGGTCAAAATGTACTTTCCTAAAGCGGTGAAAATTCCTGCACCATATTGGGCAACGGAAAACGCCATCAAAGACATGACCCCAATAGGAGATACCTCCATGACATAGTCTAAAATTTTAAAACTTACAGTACTTAAACTATTTACAAAATCCCGAACGGGTTTTGCCTCTCGCCCCACAGCAATAATCGCTACAGAAAATAATGCCGTAAAGATAATCACAGGCAAGATATCTCCACTTGCCATGGCCGCAATCGGGTTATCAGGAAAGATATTTAACAGAAATCCTTCCACGGTTGGCGTTGTGAATTCCTGTTCAAAAGCTGGCGGATGATCCAACACCACACCTAAGCCTGGGCGCATCGTATATGCTACTCCTAAGGATACAACTGCCGATACGATAAACATCAGTACATATAATGTCACTGTCTTTGCGCCAATGCGTCGTAAATCTTTCGGATTTTCAATATTGATAATCCCCCCTGCGACAGCACAAAAAATAATTGGGACGATCATCATCTTAATTAAACGCAAATAAATATCGCCGATAACTTTCGTTCGAATAGAGAATTCGGGCAATAGGAACCCTAAGAAAATCCCCAGGACGAAACCAATGGCAATACGGATAAACAAATATTTCTTTTCAAAAATTCGTTGCATTTTTATTCCTTACTTTATTTTGATTTTTGTAGAATTTACTATACAATTATAACACAATTAGAAAAAACTCGATTCACAAATTAAAAATATC
>CAMDZK010000054.1 GCA_945910665.1 uncultured Peptostreptococcaceae bacterium | reverse complement strand
ATATTGATAATATCTTGGTCTTGCGTATACAATCGCAAAATCAAATCCGATCCGAAGAAAAATAAGAGCGCTACGGGTAATGCAAGGAGCATTCCATAGTTTCTGATTTCTTTCATATACCGGTCGGCCAAATCCTTGTCGCCTTTTCCCAAAGAACGACCCACTAAGGTCGATGCTGCCACACCAAAGGCTTGACCTATTGTGAAGGACAAGCTCAATATATTTAAACTCAGCTGATGGGTCGCATACACTGTGGTTCCAAGTCCTGCCACTGTACGCACATAAAGCAAAATCCCCACGCGGAAAAACACTTGTTCAATCGCCGCTGGAATCCCAATTTTTACCAGATTGTACACAATCTTGGAGTCAAACGCAAAAGGGATATCCTTCGACAAGCGCACATGGCTTTCGCCACGCAATAAGTATCGCAAGCTCAAAATCATGGCCACAAGTTGGGAAAATGCTGTAGAAACACCAGCTCCTGTAACCCCCAATGCTGGGAATCCAAACAAACCAAAAATTAAAACTGCATTTCCAATCACATTTAGAAAGTTTGCAATCATATTAATGCGCATAGGCGTCTTTGTATCACCTGATCCACGCATCGATGCAAATGTCGCAAAGTTAAAGGATTGGAAAATAAATCCGATGACAATCGCGCGAAAATAATCGCGCCCCGCTTCAATCGTATCCGCTTGGGCTCCGATAAAGCGCATAATACCATCCGCATTCAAAAGACCAAATACAACAATTGGCACAGCCACGACAAAAAATGCAAGTAATAATATATGTCGCAGTACATGCTCAATACGGTCATACTTTTTCGCCCCTACATAACGGGCAATCACAGCGGTGGCGCCCGTCGTCATTGCACTGAGTAAAGACAAACCAATAAAAGAATACTGATTTGTAATCCCGATCGCTGCAATGGAGGCAGTAATCACAGCCCCTGTGCCCGAGTTCCCGAGCATGATCATGTCTACCATACCAAATAAAGTTCCCATCAATAATTCAATAAAGACGGGAACTCCTACTCTAAATATCTCTTTCCGTCGCTCGACGGTTCCTTCGATCACACGCTCACTTCCTTTTCAACATATGATTATAGCATATGGTTGATGGTTCGCACAAATCTTGTCAATCCTTTATCGCACAGAGTACTTGTCGAATCGCACGATTCCACATGCGCTTTTTCTCCTGTCGTTTCTGTTCACTCATCTCTGGTTCAAACACAGCCCCTTCTCTTTTAAAGGTAATGAGGTCCTCATGTTTCCAAAAGTCACTGTGTAATCCAGCAAAATAGGCAGCGCCTCTCGCCGTCTGTTCTACGTCCAATCCTCGCACCACAGAACATCCCATCAAATCCGCCTGCATTTCCATAAGTAAATCATTCGCAGCAGCACCGCCATCCGCCAAAATTTCCTTTGGCGAAATACCACTGGATTTTTCCATGCTTTCAATCACTTCTGCAGACTGCATGGCGATGGATTCAAGAACTGCACGCACGATATGCGCCTTTGTGCTGCCCTTCGTTAAGCCTGTCAGAAGACCGGTGGCTGCATCTTCCCAATAAGGAGCCCCCAAGCCTACAAAAGCAGGCACAAATACAACACCATCGGTATCATCCACTGTGCGCGCAATGGTTTCTGATTCTGCCGCCGACGCAATCACACCTAAGGAATCGCGTAACCATTGAACCGCAGCACCTCCCACAAAAACACTTCCTTCTAAAGCATAGTTCACGACATTGCCCATGCGCCAAGCGACAGTTGTCAGAATTCCTTCCTCAGAAAAAACCGGTTCTTCTCCCGTTTGTAAGAGTAGAAAACAGCCTGTGCCGTACGTATTCTTCACATCGCCTTTATGAAAACATTGTTGTCCCAAAAGAGCTGCTTGTTGGTCACCGGCCACTCCGCAAATGGGAATAGCATGCCCGTAAAATAAGAATGGGTCTGTCGTCCCATAATCATCCGCACTGGATTTTATCTCTGGAAGGGCGATTTTGGGCACATTAAAAATGTCTAACAGTTCCTCATCCCACTCTAATGTATGTATATTGCAAAGTTGCGTTCGTGACGCATTACTCACATCAGTAGCAAAAGTATTGCCACCTGTCAGGCGATACAAAATCCATGTGTCTACAGTTCCTAGGCAAATTTCCCCAGTTTCCGCTAAAGAATGGCCATCTTCGATGTGATCGAGTAAGTACGCAAATTTTGTTCCAGAAAAATATGGGTCGATAAATAAGCCAGTTTTTTCATGAAGCAGCTTCCTATGCCCTGCTTCTTCCAATTGGTCACAATAACTGGCCGTTTGTCTCGACTGCCACACGATCGCTGGCCCCAAAGCGCGACCACTTTTACGCTCCCAACAAATGGAAGTTTCCCGTTGGTTGGTAATCCCAATGGCACGAATTTTCACATCTTTATTATTAGGGTCTTTCAAAATCCGTCCACACACGGCAAGAACCGACGCGATAATTTCTTCTGGATCTTGCTCTACCCAACCTGGTTCTGGGAAGGTGCATTGAATTTCTTCTCGTTCAATTTGTTCAATTTGTCCATCATGGCCAAAGAGCACGGCCCTTGTGGAGGTCGTGCCCTGGTCAATCGTCAAAATCATTTCTCTCATGAAATCCCCTTATGCAATGCGCATGGTTGTTTCCGCGTCGAAATAATGGAGGGCTTCCGTATCAAAATGGAAGGTGTGAATCTCTCCTGGTGCGTATTCAAAATGCCCTGGTTGAGAAATCGTAAATTGCGTGCCATCGTCCATCGCCGTATACAAGAGTTTCTCTTTCCCCAACATTTCAACGACGTCAATTTTTGCTTTAAACTGATTTTTATCGGATTCGCCCGCTATAAAACGTTCTGAACGAATGCCCACTATGACTTGCTTTCCTTCATACTCGGCCAGTTTTTTCGCATCCTCTGCTTCTGGATGGATTTGAATATCGCCAGAATCTGTGACAAACACACCATTTTTCATCGTGCCAGAAATCAAGTTCATCGTAGGAGACCCAATAAATCCTGCTACGAATAGGTTCGCAGGTGTATTATAAAATTCTTCTGGTTTTCCCACTTGCTGAATCTTCCCATCATTCATCAGGACAATCATGGTAGCCATCGTCATGGCCTCCGTTTGGTCATGGGTGACGTAAATGGATGTGGTCCCCAGCTTTTGATGCAAGCGCACGAGTTCAACGCGCATGGGTGCGCGGAGCTTTGCATCTAAGTTGGAAAGCGGTTCATCCATCAAAAAGACAGCAGGTTTACGCACCATGGCACGTCCTAATGCCACCCGTTGACGCTGCCCACCGGAAATATCTGACGGTTTGTTGTACAAATACTCGGTAATTTGAAGAGTATCTGCAGCTTCTAACACGCGTTCGTGAATGACGTTTTTCGCTTCTTTTTTCATCTTCAACGAAAAAGCCATATTATCGTAGACGGTCATATGGGGATATAACGCATACGATTGGAAAACCATGGCAATATCACGGTCTTTTGGTTCTACTTTATTCATGAGTTTCCCATTGAAGAGAAGCTCCCCTTCAGTAATGGAGTTGAGCCCTGCAATCATGCGAAGCAGTGTACTTTTACCACATCCAGAAGGACCCAAAATGACGCAAAAGTCTTGGGACTCAATGGTCAGGTCGATATTTCTGATCGTAAACTGGTCACGACCTTCGTATTTTTTTCCTATATTCTTTAATTCTACACGCATACGTTTATCCTTTCACTGATCCTGAAGCAAGGCCAGAGACCAATTGTTTTTGCAATGATATAAATAAGATGACAATCGGAATCGCAGTCAACAATCCACCTGCGGCAAATGCTGGCTGATTCATCGTCCGCATATCGGAAATGAGAGTAAATAGTCCTGCAGCCAATGTGTAACTTTCCACATTTGTCAAAAGAACCCGGGGCATTAAATAGTCCATAAAAGGACCAATAAAGGACCACAGTCCGATGACCGCAAGCATAGGCCTAGCAATTGGCATGAGGATGAGTCGATACACTTGGAAGTGGCCACAGCCATCAATTCTAGCGGCATCATCCAATTCCGTTGATATTGAATCGATATACCCTTTTAAGATAAAGGTGTTTGAAGCAATGCTTCCTGCGGAATAAATGAGAATCAGCATCATCTGCCGGTTAAATGGCGGGATAATATCTGAAATTATCGAGTGAATCGTAAAATACGCGGCAATTCCTGCGAAGGTTGGAATGGTTTGAATCAGCATAATCGCCATTAAGGAAGGTCTTCTTCCCGCAAAGCGAAAACGAGAATAGGCATAGCCAGTAAAAGAAACGAAGATGAGGGTAATTACAGCCGTTATAATTGCAATAAACAGCGTATTCCACACCCATTTCAAATAGTGCGTTTCCGTAAACAAATATTCAAAATGGCGAAGAGAAAATGCGAAGGATTCACCCATAATAATGTTCTTTTGTTGATTCCCGTTAAAGGAGTTAATGGTAATTTGCGCCAGTGGCCATAAAATTACAAAGGACCAAGCAATCAGGATAAAGTAATTGATTCCCAGTAGGATTTTTCCGCCCATAGAAAGAGGCTTTTTATCTGATAAATACAGACCATCTTTTTTCTTCTTTTTAATCATGGTCGATCCTCCTTAAAGGCTTTCGAATTCTTAAATCCTAAATAGGCAAAAAACATAAGGGCAAGAGATACTGCAAAGGTAATCGCCGCACCAATCGCTTGTTGTTGATTATCAATCGTGAGTTTGTAAATATAGGAAATCAAGAGGTCCGAAGAACCAGCCAAGTTTCCGTAGATGAGAGGGTTAAATGGTCCCCCTTGGTTAAATAAATAAATAATCGAGAAGTTGTTAAAGTTAAAAGTAAACTGTCCAATCAACAACGGTGCTGTTTGGAAAAGAACTAAAGGAACGGTGATTTGCATCGTCTGTTGGAATGGGGATGCTCCATCAATTTCTGCTGCTTCATATAAGTCTCCAGGAATTCCCTGGAGTACACCCGTTGCTAACAAGAAAATGTAGGAACTTCCCAGCCAACCTTGTAAGAAGATGAGCACTCCCCGTGTGAGAACGGTACTCGATTTTACCTGGATGGCCGTGCCCGTCAGATTGGATAGCACTTCTGTGAGCAATCCTTGGGGACTAAACATAATACTGAAGAACATAATCGTAATAAACGCTGGAACTGCCCATGGGAGAATATACACAATGCGGAAAAACCCCTTCCCGCGTATCCGTGGGTTGTTTGCGAGAAGTGCCAATACAAAGCCTATGAAAATGGCAAGGGATGTGGCGAGAATCGTCCAAATAATAGTCCATAAGAGAATATGGTAAAAGGCTTGACCTGCAATTCCTGTACCAGTGGCTAAAAGCTTATAGTTTCCAAGACCAATCCATTGGAATTTAGATTGATGCTGTGGATCCATATTCGTAAAGGACAACAGAACTGTCGTAAATACGGGAACCAAGACGATAAAAATAATGAGAATGAGCGCTGGCAAGTTGACCAAATACGGGAAGCCATCTTGCGAAATCGTGCGCTTCGTTTCAAACCAATTGTGTTTGCGCATGCCGAGCATTTCGTTCTTTTCAACGGCACGCACATCGCGATAAGAAATGATGATCAGCACTACGGCTATCACCAAAAGAAAAATGGCGATAATCCCTTCAATCATATAAAAGAGGGAGCGATGCACTCTCGGTGCACCTTCTGCCAAGGTGATGAGACCTGCAACCCCTTGCCCCTGATAGTTTCCAAATCCCAATGCGTAGGGTATGGCGATAAAATAAATGAAGAGCGAAGCCAACATCCACAGAAATGCCTTGTGCTTTTGTCCAAGGAGCAACTGACCCACACCTGGGAACAGGATTGTTGCCCTTGAAATCCAAAGGCTGGACCGGTCTACTTCCACTGGAATACGCTTGCGCACATCAGAGATTTCAGAATTCATTTGAATCTTTTGGTCTTCCAATGCGCGCTTTTGGCGATATTCCAAAGCTTGAATTTTATCTTTTATAGAAGCCTTTGGTCCCATCAGCTGATGGGCTTTAATATCATCTTCTAAGGCGATTTTTTCTCGCTTAATCTGCGCATGAGCAGCCTTTGCACTTAAAATATGATTCTTTTTCTTTTCTTTAATATCGTCAATATTTCCCTTGGCGATCTTTTTACGATCCGCCATAAATGTCGCGTGGTCGCCCAAGTGTTCCCGTTCTAATTCTTCAGGAACGAGGAAATATTGTTCATTTAAACGCTGCTTTTCAAGACCCGCAGCGGTATAGGCATCAATCATTTCAGGAATACGAGCTACCTTTACCTTAGCTTCTTCGTATTTCATCTCCGCATCATAGGTGAGCGGCGTGTAAGGCTCGTAAAATTCCAGGTCTTTTTTCGCCCGTTGGAATTCGGAAAACACCTGGTGTAAAGCCCGTGGCATATGATTGCCCGGCTGATCCAAACCCTGGTTTCTCAGTTTGGTATGTTCCTTTTTCTTTTCTTCATACTCTTTCAGCGCAACATTGTATGGATGCGAGTCTCTCCCACTTTTAAGTTCGGAAATTTCTGCATCCACCTTTTCCCCAGCTTTTTTTCGTTCTTTCAAGGCATAGAGTTCGCGCAAATATTGGTTCTTTCGTTCATGGCGATTGCCAATGCGATCGACCAAGTACACATTCTGCTTCATCACAATTCTCCAGTCGAAGGTTCATCTTTGTTTAAGTTATAAATCAGAAGGATCAATAAAAGAATGCTGATATAAAAAAAGGGCGAGCGAAACTGACGCTCTCCCACACGTGCTAAGG
The DNA here is from genome assembly GCA_945910665.1 of uncultured Peptostreptococcaceae bacterium. GTDB lineage: Bacteria > Bacillota > Clostridia > Tissierellales > Peptoniphilaceae > JAAYQA01. The sequence goes on along the minus strand of CAMDZK010000054.1, from coordinate 417 downwards.
TGGTGATTCCTAAAAGTACACTAAACACACCGCGAAAAACAATCCCTTCTTTTCGTTTGTTCCGAAAAAAATTCGTAATACCATAGACAATAGGAACAAATACATGCATCGCATATTGCATCATGTGCAGAAGAATAAAAGAATCAAACGTGTACCCCTGCGCCTCAAAATTTTGAAGCTGACCAATATCTTTCGCCAAAAGCAAAGACTCGATCGAGTACACAAGAATCAGTGCTGCAACCACCCAGAGTGTTTTCTGTTGTCGTTTCGTAAGTGTCATTGTATCCCCCATAGGGGTTAAGGACTGATAAAAATCAGCCCTTGAGTTCAAATACGTTTGTAAGTGTGGTGATAATCCCTCCACCTACTGGTTTGTCATCATCGCATCAAAGGATGCTTTTAATAAATTATACGCAT
>CAMDZK010000053.1 GCA_945910665.1 uncultured Peptostreptococcaceae bacterium | reverse complement strand
GACTGAAGAACACATTTTATGAGAACCGTTATAAAAGAACTCCATAAAGTATTACGTCCAACATCTGTTCGAACCAAGGGGTAAATACCCTTGCCGTTGCCGTATATCTTAGCCTTCTTGGTAAAAAAGGTTTACGTGAAGTAGCTACGCAATCCATGCAAAAAGCGCACTATGCAGCGAAGAAACTCACAGAATCGGGCAAATACAAACTCGTGAGCGACAAACCGTTCATGTATGAATTTGCGATTACTGGTGACTTTGATCCAGTGAATGTTCAAGAAAAATTACTTGAAAAAGGCTTTTTAGGTGGATTTGGTATTGGCTCTGACTATGAAGAGTATCCAAATGCAATGATTTTTGCTGTCACGGAGCAAAGAACCAAAGAAGAAATTGATGCTCTGGCGCAAGCGCTGGAGGAGGTGTAAGATATGCCATGCTTTAACTATGAAAAATTGATTTTTGAACTTTCGACTCCAGGCAGAACTGGATATAGACTTCCAGAGCTCGATGTTGAAGAAACAAAAGTTGAATCGGTGATTCCAGAAGAATTCTTATCAAAAGAAGAATTGGATTTACCCGAAGTTTCTGAAGTTGACGTCATTCGTCACTACACAAACTTAGCAGAGAAAAACTATGGTGTTGACAACGGATTCTATCCACTTGGATCTTGTACAATGAAATACAATCCTAAAATCAACGAAAAAGTTGTTGCTTTCCCAGGGTTTAGTCGTACGCATCCACTTCAACACGAATCTTCCGTTCAAGGGAACTTGCGTTTAATGCATGAATTGGCGGAGTCTTTAGCAGAAATTTCTGGTATGGACCAAGTCACATTGCAACCAGCAGCGGGTGCTCATGGGGAGTTAACGGGAATTCTCTTAATTCGTGCGTACCACGAATCCAGAGGCGATACAAAACGTAATAAAATTATCGTTCCTGACTCTGCCCACGGTACAAACCCTGCAACAGCTTCCATGGCTGGATATAAAATTGTGGAAGTTAAATCCAATAAGCACGGAATGGTCGATATCGAAGCGTTAAAAGCAGCCGTCGGCGACGATACTGCAGGTTTAATGCTCACAAACCCAAACACATTGGGAATTTTTGAAAAAGATATCGATCAAATTACAAGCATTATCCACGATGCAGGTGGACTCGTCTACTACGACGGCGCCAATGCAAATGCGATTTTAGGTCATGCAAGACCTGGAGACATGGGCTTTGACGTCATCCACTTCAACGTGCATAAAACATTCTCCACACCACATGGTGGTGGGGGTCCTGGAGCAGGTCCTGTTGGATGTAAGAAAATCCTTACGGAATTCCTTCCAGTGCCTGTCGTAACCAAAAAAGAAGATGATTCTTTCTTCTTAGATTGGGATCGTCCAAAATCCATTGGAAAACTCAAAGACTTCTACGGACACTTCGGTATCTTAGTCCGCGCTTACTCCTATATTCTTTCTATGGGATCAGACGGATTACGTAAAGCTTCTGAAGTTGCCGTTCTCAATGCAAACTACTTGAAAGAAAACTTGAAAGACGATTACTATTTACCAATCGACACACTCTACAAACATGAGTTTGTCTTAGGTGGATTAAAAGATCGTTCCATTCCAGTCACGACTTTAGACATTGCAAAACGCATCTTAGACAAAGGATTCCATGCACCAACGGTGTATTTCCCACTGATCATTGATCAAGCGATTATGATTGAGCCTACGGAAACCGAATCCAAGGAGACATTGGATGCATTTATTACTGCAATGAAAGAGATTGCAAAAGAAGCAAAAGAAAATCCAGAGTTGTTAAAATCAGCTCCACACAATACGCTGGTCCGTCGTCCAGACGAGACACTTGCAGCGAAACAAACCATCGTTAAATACCAGAAGGAGGCCTAATGACTCAGCGCATCGCAGTCATCGGTGCAGGTCCTGGAGGTTATGTAGCAGCGATCCGTGCAGCTCAATTGGGCTGCACGGTCACTTTGATAGAGAGAGATCGAGTGGGCGGCACATGCTTAAACAGGGGTTGCATTCCGACAAAAACATTATGGAAAAGTGCATCTGTAGCACAAGAAGCAAGAGAATCTGAATTATTTGGAATTAAAACAGGGGACATTTCAATCGACGACAAACAAATTATCCAAAGAAAAGCGGATGTTGTAGAACAAGTTGTTGGTGGAGTTGAGTTCTTGCTGAAATCCTATAGCAATCTTGATCACATTACAGGTACTGCACGTTTCACAAGCAAAAACACATTAGAAATCGAAACTGAAGAAGGCAAAACGGAAAAAGAATTCGACAAAATCATCATTGCAACAGGTTCTTACCCAACAATGACAGAAACACAAGGCGTCGATTTACCAAACGTTATGACTTCTGACGATTTACTCGCGATGGATTATATTCCAAAGAGCATGATCGTCGTCGGTGGTGGAGTTATCGGACTCGAATTTGCAAGCATATACCAAGAATTGGGATGCCAAGTAACTTTACTTGCGTCTCGTATCTTAAAAGATGCCGACATGGAAATTCGTAAACGTCTCCCAAGTTTCTTCAAAAAAGCGGGTATGACGGTGCATGTAGACGTTCGTGCTTTAGATATTAAACAAGAAGAAAATGGCGAATTAACAGTAAAAGCGAAACACAAAACGAAAGATAAAATCGTTGAAGCGACGGCTGAAATTGTCTTGATTGCTTCTGGTCGCGGCGCCTCAATCGACGGACTTGGCTTAGAAAAAGCTGGCGTTGAAGGAGACAAATACGGTATTAAAGTTGATGAAAACTTAAAAACCAATGTTGACGGCATCTATGCAATTGGTGATGTTATCGCGGGAAACCCACAATTAGCACACGTAGCATCGGCACAAGGCGTATGGCTTGCCGAACATTTAGTGGGTGAAGCCGAAGAACCAAACTTCGACATCTTCCCAGCTTGTACGTTTACACTTCCTGAAGTATCTCAAGTGGGACTTACAGAACTCGAATGTGAAGAAAAAGGCTTAGAGTATGTTGTGAGCAAATTCCAATTTGCCGCCAATGCAAAAGCTGTATCTCAAGGTGAAGGCGAAGGTTTTGTAAAAATTATTGCGACAAAAGATCTTCAAAAAATCTTGGGTATTCACATTATGGGACCTCACGCATCTGACTTAATTCATGAAGGTGCTGTCGCTATGCGCACTGGACTCACAGTCGATGAATTAGTTCCTGTGATTCACGCACATCCAACATTAAGTGAAGCTGTTATGGAAGCGATTCACGGATTAAAGGGTGTAGCAATTCATATGGCGCCTGCAAAAAAATAGAGGATTCCTGTGAGGTTACACTTTGTATGGGTATATAGATAATTGAAGGCTGTACAAAGGAGTCCATTATGAATGACGTTTTACTTATCAACCGAATAGTCCCTGGACAATCGCCCAATCACCAGCGCAAAATGACATTTATATTGGGAGATATGCACAATATTGAATTGGCAGAACGAGTCATCGATATTTTGCAAGAATCAGAATACGCCATTGGTAACAACATAATTGTTAAATATAACGGCGTGGAAGTTCTTGTCGAGGAAAGCGCGATTCCTAAGGTAGTACGTCTCTTTATGGACAACGATATCGACGTTTATGGCGTCTATCACATGTACAGCGCATAATTCAATTGGAGGTATAAACACATGAGTGAAAAAATGTTACAAGCGTTAAATGAACAAATGAATTTCGAGTTGTATTCAGGATACATCTATCTTCAAATGGCATCTTATGCCGACGTAGAAGATTACGATGGATTCGCAAATTGGCTCATTCATCAAGCCCATGAAGAATATGAACATGCGATGAAGTTTAGAACATTCATCCTTGACATGGGTGGCGAACCTGAATGGAAAGCGATGGAAAAACCAAAAGCAAAATACGAATCCTTATTAGAAATCTTTAAAGCAGCCTACGATCATGAAGTTGAAGTATCATCGAGAATTCATAAACTCGTTGACCTTTCAAGAGAAGAAGATTGCAAGAGATCTCTTTCCTTCTTACAATGGTTCGTCGACGAACAATTGGAAGAAGAAGTTTCTACGCAAGAAATTGTCACAAAACTTGAAAGAGTACAAAACTCTGTTCAAGGACTCTATATGCTTAATGCGCAACTCAATCAAAGAGGATAATTCAAAAGCCGCCAATCAGGCGGCTTTTTTGCGCACAAAAAAAGCAGCAACTTCAGTGGTTGCTGCTTTTCTCTTATTTCAGAATACGATCTTCGATGGTCATACCGTGCTTCTTTGCGTAACTTAAAGTTAAGTATGCGTAGATGACAGTGATAATTCCCGCTACGATATAGCTGACGAGGTAGTCGGTACGTCCAACAATTTTGTCTAAGTTAAATCCGATTTCCGCATGAAGAATAAAGCTCATAACGACAAATGTATAGAACATTCCTGGGATTAACGAGATAAATTTGTTCTTGTTGTGAATCGCAAGGTATACAGTAATCATACTCATCGCGAAAATTGCGATAAATTGATTCGTAAATGCGAAATATCTCCATAACAATTGGAAACCAGTAGGTTGTAATTTCGCCCATACGAGGATTACGATTACTGGAATAAAGATTGCAGCGGTTAAGCTCACGCGTTTTTTCCAATCCACTTGATCGATGTTAAATTGTTCTGCTAAGATTAAACGAAGAGAACGAAGAGCTGTATCTCCAGATGTAATTGGAAGCACGATAACCCCTGCAATTGCGAAGTATGAACCAATCGTTCCTAAGAATTCACGGCTAATGTTCCCAATCATAAGTGTCGCTGGTGTCTTAATGTCGATACCGCCTTTGAAAAGAATCATTGCTCCGGCTGCCCAACACATTGCGATAAAGCCTTCTAATAACATCATATTGAAGAATGTCATGCGCCCTTGCTTCTCACTTGTCACAGAACGTGAGATGAGGGTTGCCTGCGTTGCGTGGAATCCACTCAAAATTCCGCAGGCTACGGTGATAAAGAAAATAGGAATCCATGGTTGCCCTGATAAATTGTCTTGTGCAATCGTTGCAAAGTTAAGATTAGTCAAACTTCCTTCGTGGAAGAAAATTCCAACAAAGATTCCTACGGCACTGAGAAGTAGAATCGCACCAAAGATTGGATAAACACGACCAATGATTTTGTCGATAGGGAACAACGTTGCTATCAAATAATAACCGAAAATAATACCGTAAACAATCCATGTAGTTGGGTTTGTTGCGAGAGCTTCTTGGCCTAACAGGTCTGTTACGATTAAGTCACCAGGTGTGTAAATAAATACAGCACCAACGAGTAACATTAAAACTGCGATGACCACATTGTAAAAGGCTCTGGTTTTATTTCCTAAGTATTTTGAAATCATACGGGGCATCTGTGCACCGTTGTTACGCATAGAAATCATGCCTGCGAAGTAGTCATGCATACTACCCGCTAATATGTTCCCGATTGGGATCGTAATAAATGCCAAAGGTCCAAATAAAATCCCTTGAATGGGCCCAATAATTGGGCCAGTACCTGCGATATTTAATAATTCAATCAGCGAGTTTTTCCATTGTTTCATGGGGACGTAGTCTACGCCGTCTTGGGAAGCAATGGCGGGGGTTGGACGGTCATCTGGACCAAATACTTTTTCACAGTATTTACCATATGCAAAACCGCCGACAACTAAAATAATAAGTCCGATAATAAAAGTGGTCATAATTTCACCTACATTCCGATCCCAAAAATGGATCTTTCAGATTTTTTAAGCATAATCATTTTGAGATGTTTCTTTTCTTCTTGTAAGACGACTTTCATCTCTTTTGGGGCAACCTCTGGTAACAGGCGAATAATTTCAGAAACATACATGACAGCATCGCGTTCGACGCGCTCACATAAGTTCAATACCTCACCGCGGTCATTCATGTGCGTCACTTTCTCTAGTAGAGCATCGGCATCGTTGAAAAGGTCGTTTTGTAAGAGTAAATCCATATACTCTTTATCTTCTTCATCGATGTCGATTTGTAAAGTGTTTTCGTGATCTTTAATCAGTTTGCGATACATGTGGGCATGGCGTGTTTCATCCTCGGCCATATTGAGGAAAAATTTCTCTCCATAGTTCGCATTTTTTGCTAAGGTTTTGTAGAGTTCTGCCACTTTTTCTTCATTTCTCGCCATAAGCTCTAACAATTTACCAGCATTCCAACTCATTGATATTCTCCTTTCTTTCATGAGATACTATTATTATAATACTTTTTGTGGCTATTTACAATAAAATTGTTTGATAAAAATATTAAGTTCTTTTCATTAAAATTAAAAACACTTAAGCTTTCATAACAGGAATCTCATGTCGCATTACTCTGTTTATATACATTGGGAAGGCTTTCAATTTGAGATGAAAATAGTCTAGTTTATTCAAATTTTGTAGAGAAAATAAATATTTTATGCTATAATATTTTTATAGAAGGTATAGGTATACTTTTTATAAAAGTATTATAAGGAGGACTACATAATGAATCACATGACACAAGATAACTTACGCTCATCCTTTGGGGGAGAATCACAAGCACATATGCGTTATCGCATTTGGGGTGCTCGTGCAGAAAAAGAAGGTTTTCCAAACGTAGCAAGACTTTTTGCTTGTACTTCTGATGCAGAACAAGTGCACGCAACTCTTCATTTTAATGCATTAAAAGATGTTAATGGCGATTTCCCAGTTGTTTCTATGGCTGGTTTTGGTTTAAATGAACCTTCTCATAACCTTCAAGGCGCAATTGATGGTGAAACTTTTGAGTTCACTCAAATGTACCCAGCATACATTGCAGTTGCTGAATTACAAGAAGAAAAAACTGCGATTTCTGCAATGCGTTTTGCCATTGAAGCAGAAAAAGTGCACGCTGAATTATTCGGTATTGCAAAAGAAGCAGTTGACGCTGGAAAAGACTTAGAAGCAGAAGTTGTACTACTTTGCCCAGTTTGTGGATTTATCTCTTTGACAGGGGAAGAAGAAAACTGCCCAATCTGTAACGCGAAAAAAGAAAAATTCATCGAATACTAATTCTCATCACGCCCCCTATTTCAGGGGGCAGATATTTATCTAAAGGAGAAAACGATGCACGAAGTACAACAAGATGTTATCATTGCAAATCCAGGCGGATTACACGCTCGTGCGGCCAGTCGTTTCGTCCGTCATGCGGTCAAATTCCGTTCCATTATTAGCGTTGTTAAGGATGGATCTGTATACAATGGAAAATCTATTATGGGGA
>CAMDZK010000052.1 GCA_945910665.1 uncultured Peptostreptococcaceae bacterium | reverse complement strand
AGAAATATCACTACCCTTGCAGGAATTGGAATTAAAACAACACTTCTTATGGCGTTGATTGCCGCAATTATCCGTACCACACTCACTCTTTTAGCGACGCGGTCATCAAAATTAGTGCGTTTGAAAGAAAAACTTTCTTTTCCGCTTGTTTTCGTCATGGAAGTCCTCGTGCTACGTGCGCTCTTGTTTTCACCGTATGTTCATAATCAAAACTTCATGAACAATGTCTACTTATTCGCTGGAATCACTGGGCTCTTCTTTTTGTCGAGTCTTGTGAAGTCAAGGTTCAAAAATAAAAAAGCTCGAACCATTTTCGTCGCTTTCTTAAATGAGTTCGGCTGGGTCGTTGTCACCTTTGCCATTGTAGGCCTTTTCGGTGGAAGCCTTGGGGCAAATCCATACGGTTTTTTACCAACCAATGGCGCACCCGTTCCTTACACGGAACCTGAATTGATGACGATGATTGCCTCATTATTCGCCTATGGTCTGCAAGCTCCCTGGACATGGGGAATTCCACTTATCATCACAATCCTTGTGGGTCTTTTAGCCATCACATTATCGCATACAGCAGCGGTGCGTGTTGCTGAACGCGGGCAATTATTACCTAGACCTTTGGCGATCGCCGTGAATTTCTTTAACCCCAAAAGGGTGTATAAAGAATTCGTCCGCTTCCGCCATTATGTACCGCAAAACATACTCCGTGGAGTCCTTTTATTGGTCGTCGCTGTGTTCGTCTATTTTGGAAGACCAGAAAGCACGGAAGCCTATCGCTCCATCCCAAACATCAACTACGAAGAAACCTACCAAGAAACAAATGTACTTACTACAGAAGATGAACGCCTTGCGTATGTGGAAGAACTCTTTACCAAAAACCGCATGCATCCACGAGAAGCGGGGTATCGTACGGAACAAAAGGACCAAACGGTTGTTGCAGCGTCCATCCTCGGCTTAAGCCGTGTGCGTCCTCTCGCTTTTGTCTTTGATGTAGGCACAGACCCAGCGACCTTTGCCCTCCATGTGTCCTTGGTCAAAGGGGTCATCAATAGTTGGCAAAGGGGCGGATTCCAACAATCCTTCTTCTTTGCTTTTTCAAAGGGCGATCAGTCCATCGACTATTTGCAACTCATGAATTCCATGCACTTGAATTCGCCAAGCCGCGCAATTTACCTCACCATGGATGAGATGCGCGGAGACAATCTCATCGTCGATGAAACAATGCTCTTACCTGCAACGACTGCGGGTAGTGATGTGGCCATTGACATGAGAAAAGGGTTTGCAATGAATGACAAAGAAGTCACTGTAGGATCCACACATCCTCTTGACCCAATCTCTACGGTGTTAAAAATGGAAGGCCTCTCAGGCATTCGATTTATTGCACGAGGGGAAGGCGATCAAGAAGATATGCAAGAAACACTCGATTCCATTCTTTCTGGTAGCGTCTATTACGCTCTACGAAGATTTCGATAAAAAATGGCAAGCCCATCCAGGACTTGCCATTTTTGTTTTGTCTATTTGTTTTTTTCTACATAATCGATGACATCTTGTACGGTTTTAAAATTCATCGCATCTTCATCGTCAATCTCAAGATTGTACTCTTCTTCAATTGCCATAATCACTTCCACCGCATCTAAGGAATCAGCCCCTAAATCATCGGACATGGATGTTTGTTCTGTGATTTCAGAAGCATCTCTTCCCAATTGATCCGCAATAATTTCTATAACTCTTTCTTTTACCATTTTTTCCTCCTCAGTTTTCTCCTTCACTCAGTTAAACTGTAAAGTTTTTGTAACTAAATCAATTTGTATCTCTTGTATAATAATAGTGTAATACATTCATGTTTATGGATCATCCTCCTTGTTCAAATGACCATAAACAAAAAAGAGCTGACCCCACATCAGCTCTTTTTTTTGTGAAAAGAACATCTGATGCCCAATTATTGTACCTCTATTGTACCAAATTTTTTTAGATTCTGATACTATACTACAAAGAGGTGTATGTATGAAAATTCGAAGCATCCCATTTCAATCAAAAGAATATGAACAATCCGTGGAAAAACGAGAAGCATGGTTGCGAAAACCACTCGGCCTTTCTTTAACATCCATCGATACACAAGACGATGACTGGCAAACGCATTTTGCCGCCTTTGAAGGTGACGAAATCGTCGGTGTACTCATTATGAAACCCCACGCCAATCAGGAAGTGCAAATGCGTCAAGTCGCGGTCGATCCTGCACTTCAGCGCCATGGTGTTGGACGCCAACTCGTCATGGAGGCAGAAAAATGGGCGAAGAATCAAGGATTCTCCGCCATCTTTTTACATGCGAGGCAGTATGCCATCGACTTTTATTTAGCTTTAGACTACGAAATCATTTCTGATGTGTACGAAGAAGTTGGAATACTCCATAGAACCATGCGAAAAGTGTTATCTTTTCCCGAAAATTCCGCCCAATAAATCGCCTAATATTCCACCGTCCTGACGTCCAGAGCCTGGTTGTAAAATATCTTTTGCCATGTCAAAGAGAGAACCACCCGTTTGGGCTTCTGTTTCTTCACGAGATTGGCGTGTCACTTCACGAACGCGATCGGCACGGTTGCCTGTACGAAGGTCTGGCATTTGAATGGGTGAGTTTCCGCGTTGGTTTGGAATTTCACGGGTTTGTGGATCTACTTGTTGTTGCCTTTTATTTTTTGACCATTTGCTCGCCATATGCGCGAGTACGAGGGGTGCTACAATGCTTAAAATTCTACGGATTTTATCATTGTCGAGCCCCGTTTTTTGTGCCATTTGGTCTTCAACTTGGCTACGGTTATTCGGGAAGATATGGTCGACCATACGCTCACCTTCTCCACCGCCCAAGAATTGATCAAGGAAGCCTACAGGTTCATAGGGGTTGTCATTTTCGTGGTCCTCTAATGCGCGACCAAGAGCTTCTGCCCCCGCTTCATCTTCTGCATTTCTTTCTAATTGTGTTGTCACTGTAGGTATACCAACCGCCATTACGCGTTGTAATTCTTCCACTGAAACCCCAGCTTTTTGTGCAACGGCTTCTAATTGTCCACTATCTTGTAATTGTTTAAATAAATCTTGCATCGTTTGTTCTCCTTTCTGAGAGTTGCTGTATATATACCCAGTAAAGAAAAGTTTCTTTCTTTTCATTCTTCATGCCCGTAAGGGCAAATCATGTGCGAAGCACAATGCATGAGACGAAGTCTCAATTCATGCCCAGCACTCAACCCTGATATTTGTAATCTATGCATGTGTATTCATTTTAGTAGAGTTGATGATCTAAAGTAGGTTGAGTGCTGGGCAATTCATGATTCTTCCTTTTGAATAAATGATTCATCCTTTGTATTTGATTTCTTTGTGTTTCTATTCGACATTGAAAATCATTCCATGAATCGTCCTACGGACATGGCAATTTTCGCATGGGACCCCAATCAAAAAGAGACAGCATTTTACTGTCTCTCTACGATTCGATACACACACTGGCGCACGGCCATCAAGAACAACACGGGATTGTCCTCTTGAGGCTTAGCGCCAGATTTTTTTATCTCATAATAATACACATCGTCGTCTTCGGCTTTTTCTTCCACGTCCCCTGTAATCCAACCAAGCGGAGTTTCTTGTACTGCTGGAGCATCTTGTGTCGTACCACCGACCCCGATAATATACTCAACCCTTGGATCTCCTTGAATTTGTTCATAAAGTGCTTTTACCTGCTCTGCGTCAAGCAGCAAGCCATAGGCACCATCATGGTAAGCATTCCACGCGGGTACATCGGAGGCTTGCATGGGGTCTTCCGTATAATAGATAGTGAAATATTCGGAGAGCCTTTCGAGTAAACCTACGTCTGCTGGAAAAGAACAAAGGAGCACTTTGTTTGATCCATAGCGCTCCCATTTCGTCCATTCCATCGTACCAATGGAAATTTTTTCCATATTAATCACGTAATGCTTTCAGTTTATTGGCCATTTGCACGGCGATTTCATGGCATTTTTCTAAATCTTCTTTCGTTGGTGCGCCTTTTGCTTCAACGGTTTCTTCAATGACGTCGTATTCGCAGTTTTCGCCAAATTCTTTCAGCGCTTTTAACGCTCCACCAGACCAACTATAGGAACCAAACATTCCTAAAATGTGGTTTTGTAACTTATTCATTTTGATTACACTCAGAAGATTCGCCATTTCAGGGAACAAGTAATTATTGTAGGTACAAGAACCTAAAATGAGTCCGCGATACTTCCAAATTTCTTTCATAATGTGGGAGTTATGCGTTTTGGAGACATCGAAAATTTTAATGTTTTTAATACCTTCTTCAGCAAGTCCACGAGCGATTGTTTCTGCCATAACTTCCGTATTTCCATACATCGATCCGTAGACGATGACGACCCCTTCTTCGGATTCATAGCGGCTTAATTTATCGTACATATCTACGATAATTCCAGGATTTTCACGCCATATAGGACCGTGGACGGGACAAATCATCTTGATATCGAGTCCACCCAATTTTTTGAGTGCTGCTTGCACTTGTTTAGAGAATTTACCGACAATATTGGCAAAGTAACGAATCGTTTCTTCTGCATAGAATTCCCAGTTGATTTCGTCATCAAAAATTGGTCCATTTAATGCGCCAAAACCACCAAAGGCATCTTGGGAGAACAAGGTTCCTGTATTTTCCTCAAAGCTCACCATAGACTCTGGCCAGTGTACCATAGGTGTCGTGTAGAAGGTGAGTTTATGATCACCTAAATCTAGGCTCTCGCCGTCAGCGACAACTTGGATGTTTTCTGTGATTCCATAGAAGTTATTTAAAAATTCTGCGGTTTTCTTGTTCCCTACAATGGTGACATCGGGATAATGGTCAATCACTGTGCGAATGGATCCAGAATGATCTGGTTCCATATGATGGACGATCAGATAATCCAATGGACGATCCCCTAATACTTCGCGTACTTTTTCGATAAAGCTATCGACTTTGGTAATTTTTACCGTATCTAACAGTGCATTTTTTTCTCCAGTCATAAGGTATGAGTTGTAGGATACCCCATGCTCTAAAGGCCATAAATTTTCAAATAATTGCGTTTCACGGTCATTCACACCAATATAGTGTAATGAGTCGTTAATTTTAACAGATAAAGTGTTCATAACAAGCCTCCTTCTCTCTTTCATTGTACCTTTTATTTGAGAAATTACAAGCAAAACGGTCGAAATTCAATCTGTAAACCGTGTTTTTCACTGGATGACCAACGCGGACTTTTATGCTATCCTAGAACAAAGGAGGGATGTTATGTCCTTTGTCGATTTATCAAAAATGGAGCAAGAGGATGCCTATGCATTGTTTGAGAAACGCTATCCCCATTTGCAGTTTATTGGAAAATCTCATGGAGCGATTCAAACGATCCGCCATCTCTATAAAAATACAAAAGCCAATCCAGATAAGCTCTGTCCGATTGAAGGAATTTGGGGGGGCGAACAGCTTCTTCGCGTTGGGATTACCCCACGCATCTTGCTCGTTTGCCCAGAATATATTCACACTGCCCAAGCGCAACAACTGATCGATGAATTACAAAAAAAGGCAGAAAGCTTTTATGCCGTCTCCAAAAAAGTATTTGATACAGTTCGTGAAGACGCTTCTGCAGGTGGTATTCTCTGTGTATTTCCCATGAAAATTCATACTCTCGATGAAATCACCCCAAAGAAAAACTTTCGCATGATCGTATTAGATGGAATAGAAATTCAAGGAAATGCAGGGACAATCCTCCGCTCTGCCGATGCCACCGCCTTTGATGCGGTGGCATTTACCCACCGAAAAATCCGTTTGAACCACCCCAAACTCGTGCGTGCTTCTATGGGAAGTGTCCTTCATGTCCCTATCGTCGACGCCCCCGTGGAAGAACTCATTCCATGGCTTGAAAAACACGGAATACGGATTGTTCTAGCGGATACAGATCATGCTGTCGATTATGCAGAGTATGACTACCCGGAGAAAACTTGCTTAGTCGTTGGATCCGAAAAGTATGGAATTTATAAACCATGGTATGAGGTGTCACACGACACCATCGCCATTCCCATGAAAGGAACGGTGGACTCTCTCAACGTTGCGATTGCTGCAACCGTGCTCATGTATCAGTCTATCATTTAAATCATCCAAACTTAGCTTCCTTTTAAAGTCATTTTTACATTGGTTTGGTATTATAAAAAGGGCACATCCTTGTCCCTTAGAATGAAGAACGGAGAGTGAATCATGCTAAGAATCAAGAAATCCCGAAGAGACGGAACCTACATTGTGTACAATCCACATAATTTCGAGGACTGTCACACCCATTGCGATCATTTACGTGTCTCCATTCTCATTAAAAACAATGTAGAGAAAAAGAGAATTCCTACATCAACCAATCCCAAAACATTAGAAAGCCATCTTCGCGTCACGAGAGATCGCAAATACAAAAAGGCCATTCAAGACATTTTATATCAATATAGCGCATAAAAAGGACTCCCCAGCGGGAGTCCTTTTTTGAAGAGAATCTCTTCTTATTTGATTTCTTCGATTGCATCGCGAACTTCTTTACCGATTGTGTTTTCTCCACCTAAGATGGATACTGACTCAATCAATGAATCCGCAATGTATTCTTTCACCACTGCTGGTAATGTGCCTTTTTGTACGAGTAAGATTGGTGCTTCTTCTAGTACTGCGAGTTGTGAACCTGCAAGAGCATCTGGGAACTCAGTTCCACTTGCGATGACTGCATGGGTTGCTTCTGGGAAGAATTCTTTCGCAATTTCAACGGCTGTTTCGTAACGGTTTGCACCTGCTACGCGTTTAACATCGATATCTTCTGCTTTGATTTCTTCTTCTAACGCTTTAGAAATCGAGCTTGTTCCACCTGCGAGAACGACTTTCTTAGCATTTTCTACGAGAGCTTTCGTTGAATCACTCAGTGTTGTTCCGTTGGTTAACAAGATTCCAGCGCCTTCTCTACCAGCGTAAGAAGCAATTGCTAATGCATCTGCTGCAACTTCGCCATTGGCAAGGACGACTTCTTCCGTATTACCAGTAATTGCTTGAACTTCTTTTGCAATTGCTGCTGCAGTTTCGTAACGGTTTAATCCTGCTACGCGATCTACAGTAAATCCAAGATCTTCTAATTTTTCTACGACTTCTTCAGTAATCGTGTTTCCGCCACCGACGATTGTAACTTTTGTTGCACCGAGTCGAGCAAGTTCTGCAAGAGTCGCTGGGTGTAATAAGTCTTTGTTTGTGAGTAATAAAGGAGCATCCAGTGCACTTGCAAGTGGACCTGCAGCTAATGCGTCTGGGAATGTTGTTCCTTGTGCAATCACAACATGGTCGGCTTTATCATACGCTTCTTTACTAATTTCTACCGCAGT
>CAMDZK010000051.1 GCA_945910665.1 uncultured Peptostreptococcaceae bacterium | reverse complement strand
GCAAAATAAGTGTGGCGAAGCCACTTTGTTCTGGGAAATTTGAAGATGAACTTGAGGGTATAAGGTTAATGATTTTTAAATAGGATATCATTAATATTAGAGAGTAATGGAAATAGTATTTTTATAAGGACATATCTATTCATATGTGTTTAGTGATGTAAGTTCGAAAAAGCAAATTATAGATTTAAATTTTAATTTAAGGAAATATTAAGAAATGGATAAGTTTTTATTCATTGTTTAAGTTATTAGAGTAATTTATAATACAAGTGTACTACATGAGATAGTACACTTAATACAGATAGGAGGCACAATTATGCAAATGGTGTATCCGCAGAAATCGCCAATAAAATTTATGATCAGATGGCCGTCTTTGCAGACTACGCCTTCAATAAATCCCACTCTGCAGCCTATGCATTAATCGCTATGCGTTCAGCTTGGTTGAAACATTACTATCCTGTGGAATTTATGGCGGCACTTATTTCTTCAGTGATTGGGAACCAAACCCAAATGGCTCAATATTTAGAAGAAGCAAAGCGCTTAGGGATTGAAATTTTACCGCCAAGTGTGAATGCATCCAATTTAAAATTCTCTGTAGAAGGCGATAAAATACGCTTTGGCCTTTTAGCCATCAAAGGCATTGGAGCAGGGGTGATTCGCGAACTAATCGAAGAAAGAGAAGCAGGACCCTTTGCTAGCTTCCGTTCTTTTTTGGAGCGAGTGATTGAACGAGGCATTCAAAAGAAAACGGTAGAAAATCTCATTTGGGCGGGTGCATTTGATGAAATCCACGAAAACCGCGCAGAATTAATCGGGTATTTCGAGGGAGAAATCGATGCGATTACCTCCCTTCGAAGAAATAATCTGGAAGGCCAATTCTCTTTATTTGATACGAGTTTTGGCTCGGATGCGCAAGTAACAGAAACAATTCCACCAAGACCTGAGTTTAGCAGAAATGTCCGTCTAAAAAATGAAAAAGAAGTCACTGGATTATATTTATCGGATCATCCATTGGCAGACTTTACAGACTTAATTTCATCCAGATCAAATTTTTCCACCGCGGATTTCCCAGAAGAGGAAGAAGACCGTATTCTACTCGATAAGAAGCCAGTTTTATATATCGGCATGATTAGCGATGTCGATAAAAAAATTACGAGAAAAAACGATGAAATGGCAATTCTTAAGGTTGAAGACCTATATGGGACGAGTGAAATTGTCGTATTCCCAAATCTCTATCGAACCGTAAGAAATCTCCTGCAAGAAGATGCCATTGTACAAATCAAAGGGAAATTACAAACACAGGAACAAGATGATCACGCAAAAATTATCGCAGAAGATATCACACTCCTTGAACTTCAAAAAGACGAGGATTCTGGGATATTATACTTACGTATCCCTTCTATGGAAGAACCCGTTGCTGATCAAGTGATGGAGGTATTAGAGGAGTATCCAGGGCCATCGGATGTAGGCATTTACTACGAAAAAGAAGGACAACGATTCATTGGAAAAAATTTCTCAGTGAATGGAAAGTCGATGCAGTTAAGAGCACAACTCGCTTATCTCTTGGGAGAAAGTAATGTGGTGTGGAGAGAAAGGAAATAAGAATGGAAAGAATAGCTGTACTATGTAGTGGCGGCGATGCCCCCGGTATGAATGCCGCTCTTCGCGCCATCGTGCGTACATGTGTGTTTAACGGAATTCGCATTTATGGTGTGCAAAATGGATACCGCGGCTTGATCGAAGACAAGATTTCTGAAATGAGCGTGAAATCCGTGTCTGACATTATCCATCGAGGTGGTACAATTCTTGGATCGGCTCGGTCCGAAAAATTTAAGACCGAAGAAGGGCAACAAAAAGCGCTACAAAACTTATTAAAATACAAAATTGATGGTCTCATTGTTCTAGGAGGCGACGGAAGTTTTAAAGGTGCCCATGTATTGAGTAAAGAAGGTTTGAAAGTCGTTGGGATTCCTTGCACCATTGACAATGACTTAGGGTATACAAAGTTTACGATTGGCTTTTACACAGCTGTAGAAACAGTTTTAGAAGCCATTGGACGCCTTCGCGATACATCTTCTTCCCATGGGATTGGCGTAGTCGTAGAAGTCATGGGAAGAAATTGCGGTGATATTGCCCTCTACGCAGGAATTGCTGGTGGCGCTGAAGCGGTTCTTGTCCCAGAATTTACCTTGGATGTGGAAGAACTCATCGCAAAAATTCAAAAAGGGAAAGACCGAGGCAAAAAGCATCAGATTATCATTATGGCAGAAGGTGTCGATCAGACCGAACACTTGTGTGAAATCCTCTTGGAACGTACGGGCATCGACTGGCGCACGGTCATCCTCGGACACACGCAAAGAGGAGGAACACCATCTGCCTTTGACCGCATTATTGCAAGTCAAATGGGGTCTATTGCTGTAGAGAAACTGATTCAAGGAGAAGAGGATATTGCAATAGGAACCGACGGAAATGACTTCTTTTCCATGGCGATCGACGAAGCAGTTACCATTCCCCATACTTTTGATGAAGAAATGTACCGCATCACGAGAGAACTTTCCATTTAAGGAGAAATTATGAAAAGAACAAAAATTGTTTGCACCATTGGTCCTGCATCAGAAGGACGAGATACGTTAATTGGCATGGCCAAAGCAGGAATGAACGTGTGTCGCTTAAACTTCTCCCACGGAAATTACGACGAGCACCAAAAAAGAATTGACACGATTAAATCCGTCCGCGAAGAACTCAACATTCCTTTGGCGATCATGCTCGACACGAAGGGACCAGAAATACGCCTGGGAAAACTTAAAGAAGATGTATATACACTCGTCGCAGGGGAAGAATTTATATTAACGACTGAACAAATCGTTGGAGATAATCACAGAGCGTCTGTATCCTACGAAGGATTAGCAGATGATGTGCAAAAAGGCACGCAAATCCTCATTGATGACGGTTTAATTGAACTTGTCGTATCAAAAGTGGAAGGCACTGAAATACACACCCAAGTGCTTAATGCAGGAGAAATTAAATCCAACAAAGGAGTTAACGTCCCAAACGCTGTCATTAATCTACCAGCACTTATTGAAAAAGATATTGAAGATTTAAAATTCGGTATAAAAAATGGCGTAGACTTCGTCGCTGCATCTTTTATCCGCAAAGCGGATGATGTGGTGGGCATTCGTAAAGTATTAGAAGAAAATGGCGGAGATTGGATTAAAATCATCGCTAAAATCGAAAGCCGTGAAGGGGTCGACAATCTTCAAAAAATACTCCAGGTAGCCGATGGGATTATGGTCGCTCGCGGAGATTTAGGTGTGCAATTAAAAGCGCAAGAAATACCGCTCATTCAAAAACGAATGATTCGTTTGAGTAATCAATACGGAAAGCCAGTCATCACGGCAACGCAAATGCTCGATTACATGACAAGAAATCCAAGAGCCACCCGTGCGGAAGTAACCGACGTGGCGAACGCTGTGTTAGATGGTTCCGATGCGGTCATGCTTTCTGGAGAAACTGCTGCAGGAAAATACCCTGTGCTATCAGTTCAAACAATGGCTGACATCGCCGTAGCTGTTGAGCAAGCGGAATACGACCCACGAGAACTACCAAATTACACAGAAATTACATCGACGAACGCAATCTCTAAATCGACATGTGAAATCGCAGAGCAACTGGGGGCAAGTGCCATTGTCACAGCCACTGTGTCAGGCGCGACAGCACGTGCTGTATCAAAGTTCAGACCGCATCTACCCATTATTGCATGTACGACAACAGAACGCATACAGCGTCAATTAACGCTTTCTTGGGGGGTTGTGCCACTGCTCACCAAAGATTCAGAAAATACAGACGAAGTTTTTGAACGATCTGTGTATGCTGCCTTAGAATCTGGCCATGTGGAAGAAGGGGATTTAATTGTCATCACTGCGGGTATCCCTGTCGGTATTCCTGGAACAACCAATACGTTGAAAGTCCATACTGTGGGAAATGTAATGGTCCAAGGTCAAGTCATTGGTAAAGGCGCAACGGTCATCGGAAAAGCAATGCTTGGAAGTAGAGCGAAAGATTTTGAAAAGTTTGAAAAAGGAATGGTTCTCGTTGCACCTGCGACTGAAAAAGAACTCGTACCTTTTATGGAAATGGCATCGGCAATCATCACTGAACAAGGTGGACTCACCTCCCATGCAGCAATTGTAGGTTTAAGTTTAGGAATTCCTACGATTGTCGGAGCGGAAGGTGCCATGAAAAAACTTTCAGAAGACCAAGAAATCACTGTGGATGCTTTTACTGGTCTTATCTACAACGGTCGAGCGAAAGTACTATAACGATGAAGCAAAAATTCATTGAATTTATGCGAGGCAGATACGGTACGGATGAGTTAAACCAACTCATGAGTATCGTATCACTCGTATTCATTATTCCGACCTTTATTACGAAACAATCGCTCTTTGTCGTGCTTGGATACATGCTCATTGGATATACGTTATTTCGTATGCTTTCCAAAGACATTCCTGCACGCGCAAGAGAACGCGCAGCATTTCTTCAACTGAAAAATAAAATTCTTCGCAAAAATAACGCGACAAAACAAAAAATTGAGCAGCGAAAGGACTATAAGTTTTACCGCTGTCCAAATTGTAAAAAAGAACTGCGCGTTCCAAAAAAGAAAGGAAAAGTACGTATTACATGTCCACACTGTAAAACAAACTTTGAAAAAAAAACGTAATGGAACACAAATTTTTTTGGAAAGATCGGGCCTTTTTAAAGACGATGCTTTCGGTTGCATTGCCCGTTTCCGTCCAATATCTTATAACAACATCTGTCAATATGGCCGACACTGTCATGATCAGCTCTCTAGGAGGCGCTGAAATTGCCGCTGTCGGTCTTGTTAATCAATTTGTCTTTTTCTTTATGGTTTCCAGTTACGGAATTGCCAATGCGGGAGCTGTCTTTTTCTCCCAATATTTTGGAAACCGCGATATGACCAATGTACGCCGTTTTTTATCAATTACGATACAACTCACGGTGCTATTAAGCCTGCTATTTACCACGGTATCTTTTTTTCGACCGGAAATGATTATGCGCATCCTCATTCCCGATCAAGGTGTAATCCAACTGGGTGCCGAATATTTACGTATTATTTCACTCACCTTTATTATGTCGTCGGTTTCTTTGTGTTTTAATACGGTTCTCCGTTCATCCAACCGAGCCACTGAGCCATTGGGAGTATCCATCGTCGCTTTTTTTACCAATGTCTTTTTTAACTATTTGTTTATCTTCGGAAAATTCGGATTTCCAGCCTTAGGTATTGTGGGAGCTGCCATTGGAACGCTGATTGCTCGGATTGTAGAAATTCTCTTATTGATTGTCCTTATTTATTGGCAACGTCCAGGGAAAGAAGATATCAGACCCATCGAACTTTTACTCTGGCATAGTGACCGCTTAAAAAGCTTTTTTAGTATCGCACTTCCTATTATTTTATCGGAAACGCTTTGGTCACTGGGGCAACTTCTTTTTGCTATGGCCTACGCCCGCATAGGAAAAGATGCAACTGCATCCATACAATTAACGACGACCATTCAAAACGTATTCTTTATCGTTGTAAATTCTCTGGGAGCGGCAGCCGCCGTTCTCATTGGACATAGCCTTGGCGGCGAGAAGAAGGATCAAGCGCAAAGACAAGCACGCTATTTTATTCAATTGACAGTTATCAGTGGAGTTTTATCAGCGTTGATTCTAATTGGCTTACCAGATCTTCTTTTAAAGATTTATGGAAACCTAGAACCCCATATCTATGATACAGCAGTGAATTTACTCATGATTCGGGGTGTCTTTATTCTTTTCCGATTCTTAAATGGGATGCTCATTGTGGGAATCTTCCGTGCAGGAGGAGAGACAAAACTACCATTCATTATGGAACTTCTCACCATGTGGGTTTTTGCAATCCCCATGTCGTTCTTTGGTGTATTGGTCTTACAATGGCCCATTGAGCTGATCTTTACCATTGTAAGTCTTGAAGAATTTATCAAAGTATTCTTGATGATTCCTCTCTATCGCAAAAAACGTTGGCTGAATAATATCACCAATGAGGAGGCTGCATGAAAACAAAAATCGTAGATCTTTCTCATGAAGGAAAGGGAATCGCAAAACCAGAAGGGATTGTCACCTTTATTGACGGGGCGCTTCCTGAAGAAGAAGTGACGATTACAAACATCCAGAAGAAAAAACGGATACAAACAGGGGACTTAGTTTCTGTAGATAAAAAGAGTTGTAATCGCATTGAACCCTTTTGTCCCTATTTTGGCGAATGTGGAGGATGTTCCCTTCAACATTTGGATTATGAAGCGGGCACGCACTGGAAACGCGAACGAATCCAAAAACTTTTGGATAAATTCCGCGTGAATACAACCGTTGCAGAAATTAGAAAAATGGGAAGTCCATATCTCTATAGAAATCATGTCCAATTTCAAGTGCAAGAGGGGCATATCGGCTTTTACAGAAAAGGGACGCATAGCCTCGTTGAGATAAACGAGTGTTTGATTCAAGATGCGATGCTGATGGCATTTCTTTTTATCCTGCGTGAAAGGGATTTAACAGGAATCGAGAAAATCTATGTGCGAAAACTCGATCAGGGTTTAAGTATTTCAACCATTGGAAAGGGTGTGCTTCACTTTACAGAGGCGGAAATTGATCTGGCTGCTCTCACGTCCTATTGGACCAAAGAAAGTGAGAGAAAAGGCCAGTGGAAGAACATTTTCCAAGAAAAAGAAGAGACGATTACACTTCTCGATGTAAGTTATACACTCCAACCGCAAAATTTCTTTCAAGTGAATAACCGCATGGCAGAAGAACTCTTTACAGAAGCTATAGAAAAAATGGATATCCAAGAAAATGAAACGATTCTAGACTTATACTGCGGTGTCGGATCAATCGCGTTACAAGCAGCGAAACGTGGTGCCAATGTCATTGGTATTGAAATTCAAAAAGAAGCCATCCAAAGGGCAAAGGAAAACGCAAAATTAAACGGAATGACAAACGCACGATTTTTTGCAGAAAAAGCCGAAGAACGCCCCGATGAAATTTTAAAAAAGTATAATCCCAAAGGTGTATTTGTCGACCCACCCAGAGCTGGACTCGATGAAAAATTAATCCATGCACTTACCGAATCAAAAGTAGAAAAAGTCGTCTACGTCAGCTGTGATCCAGTAACTCTCATAAGAGACTTATCTCGCTTTCAAGAAAGTGGATGGGGAATTGGAGAAGTAGTACCCTTTGATTTATTCCCATGGACAGGGCACGTTGAGACGGTAGTATTGATGTCAAGAGCGAGATAAATAACTTTTTAAACGAGGGGAATTCAGATGAAAGAAAAGAAACAAAGGAAGTTGAACTTCCAATGGATGAAGATAAATTACTTAAAATTCAA
>CAMDZK010000050.1 GCA_945910665.1 uncultured Peptostreptococcaceae bacterium | reverse complement strand
GCCGCAGTATATTTCTGGAGACGACGCGGTGGATAAATTCAAGGATAATTCCCTTCTCATTGTCGTGGATACCCACAGAAAAGAATCCACAGAAGAACCGCGTTTATTGGACATGGCAGAACGACTCGTTCTATTGGACCATCACCGAAGAGGTGCGGATTATATTGAAGATCCGACATTGACCTACTTAGAACCGTATGCATCTTCCACGAGTGAGCTAGTGACGGAGATGCTCCAATACATGGACGATTCCATGGATATTACGGAGCGGGAAGCGGGGGCACTCCTTGCTGGAATTATGGTGGATACGAAAAACTTCTATTATCAAACGGGTGTGCGCACCTTTGAAGCGGCTTCTTTATTAAAGCGTGCGGGTGCTGACTCCATGGAAGTGAAGCAATTCTTTAAAGATGGCTTTGATACCTATACGGCAAAAGCGGGCGTCATTAAAAATACGCGCATTCTCGACGATCATATCGCCATTGGGCGTTTGTATGGCGTCAGAGAAGATGGAATACTAATTGCTGCCCAATCGGCAGATGATTTACTGGGCATTCGTAGCATTGATGCTTCCTTTGTACTGACTGAATTAGAAGAGGGCACCCATTTGAGTGCTCGTTCTTTAGGAAGTTATTCGGTGCAGATTATTGCGGAAAAACTCGGTGGTGGCGGTCACCAAACGAGTGCCGGTGCCCAATTTAAAGGAAAAAACTTAGATGAAGTAGAGCAAATGCTCGTACAAGCGATCCGAGAATATGAAAGTGAGGATACGAAGAAATGAAAGTAATTTTATTAGAAGATGTAAAGGGATTAGGAAAAAAAGGCGAACTTGTCAATGCAAAGACAGGCTATGCGAGAAACTTTCTCTTCCCCAATAAAAAGGCATTAGAAGGTACAAAAGAAAACATCGAAAAGTGGGAAGAAGATGTACGCATTCAGCAAGAAAATGAAAAAGAAGCAAAAGCTGCTGCGGAAAATCAAAAGGCAGAACTGGAGAAAACTTCGGTTGAACTCAAAATGAAATCAGGGGAAGGTGGACGTTTATTTGGTTCCATCACTTCTCAAGATATTGCCGATGCCCTCGAGAAAAAAGGCCACAAAATTGATAAAAAGAAAATTGAACTGAAAAACCCAATTAAAGAATTAGGGAATTTTACGGTGCCCGTACGCGTGTACCCTGAAATTGTTGCACAAGTGCCCGTGGTTGTAAAAGAGGCGTAAATGGAGAACCAAGGTAGGCAAATGCCTCACGATTACGAGGCAGAACGGTCATTATTGGGTGCGATGCTCATCGATTCTGATGCATTGCATGTGGCATTAGGGAAAGTGCAAGGGGATGATTTTTATCATCAAGCCCATGCCGATATTTTTGGTGCCATGGCTGCCTTGGCATCAAAAAACATACACATTGATATTATCACCTTAGCCGATGCTCTTAGAAAAGAAAATTTACTGGATGCAGTTGGTGGAATCAGTGTCTTGGCGGATTTAACGGAAAGCGTCATTTTGACGACCTCTGTTTCTGCTTATGCAGATATTATTAAAGAAAAGTCCACGTTACGAAAGCTCATCTACGCTGCAGAAGGGGTCATGCAAGACTCTTATAAGGCGCAAGATCCCATTTTTGATATTGTGGAACGGGCAGAGCGTTCCATTTTTGAAATTACCTCTGGGAGTCATACGGGTGGTTTGGTGCGCATTCAAGATACGTTAAATGAAACCTTATCCCGTATCGAAGAGATGTCCAAACACAATAAAAAACTGACGGGACTTACGACGGGCTACACGGATTTGGACAACATGCTTTCGGGACTTCAAAAATCAGACTTTGTCCTCTTGGCGGCCCGCCCTTCCATGGGGAAAACCGCCCTTGCGTTAAACATCGCCTTTCATGCGGCGTTAAAAGATAAGGCAAAAGTCGCCATTTTTTCCTTAGAGATGAGCAACAACCAATTAAACCAGCGGATGCTTTCCTTTATTTCGGGAATTGATTTAGGGAAAATTATCAGTGGAAAATTAGAAACGACAGAAGATTGGACGAGACTCTCCGATGCCCTTATTTTAGCGGGAACCTTGGATATGCGAATTGACGATACGCCGGGAATCTCTCTTACAGAACTTCGCTCCAAATGTCGCAGAATGAAAATGGAACATGGATTGGATCTCATCGTCATCGACTATTTGCAGCTGATGACTGTACAGTCAAAATCAGAAAACCGACAACAAGAGATTTCACAGATTTCTCGTGGTTTAAAAGCCTTGGCAAAAGAAATGAATTGTCCCGTGCTTTCTTTGGGGCAGTTGTCCCGTGCGCCAGAACAGCGAACAGATCACAGACCGATTATGAGTGACTTAAGGGAGTCTGGGGCGATTGAGCAAGATGCGGATGTCATTATGATGTTGTATCGGGACGAACAATATCATGAAGATACAGAAGAACGAGGCATTGCGGAAGTGATTATCACCAAGCACAGAAACGGGCCGACGGGTCGCGTGAAACTGTACTTCCAACACGAATGCACGCGTTTCCTCTCCATTTCTACGGAAGGA
The DNA here is from genome assembly GCA_945910665.1 of uncultured Peptostreptococcaceae bacterium. Classification (GTDB taxonomy): domain Bacteria; phylum Bacillota; class Clostridia; order Tissierellales; family Peptoniphilaceae; genus JAAYQA01. The sequence continues at coordinate 4,875 of CAMDZK010000050.1, read as the reverse complement.
GCATAATGTGCGAAGGAGAAACGTCCCCCATCGAGAAGCACTGCAAGACTTTTCCATTACAGGGGACGGTATACGTATCGTCCCCTTTTTGCGTGAATACCTAGAGGCTCTCGCACAGTGGGATGTGCACGAATCCAATCTTTATCGGGAATACAATTATGCGGATTTTACGAGGGAAGAATTGGAACAGTGGCATGCGGAACGGACCGACCGAACGAATCAGTATTTTGCCGTTTTTTATGAAGATGCCCTCATTGGATTTGTTGGACTGAAGCAGATTTCTTGGTTTCGCAGATCGTCTGTGTTGGGGTATGCTATCGACCCAAAGTTTGCAGGAAAAGGCCTTGGGACAAAAGTACTGGACTTATTTTTACACCATTATTTTAAAACACTGCGCTTTCGTTCCATGGAATTATATGTGTACGCCTACAACCAACGGGCCATTCACATGTATGAAAAATTGGGTTTTGTGATTCAGGGCATTAGTTATGATGTATTTCATAATCCAGAAAATTTTCCATCGGAAGATGAGCTCAAACAATACTCAGAAGTGTTAAATCAAAAAAAAGACCATGTGCTTGCCCAAGTGCTGCACATGAGAATACGAAGATAGGAGGCGGCCATGCGTTTTTCACTGGAACATTGGCATGTGGATTTGGGCGAAACGCCCATCGAGAATATGTTTTTAAATACGTACATGCTCACAGCACCTGGCGATTACGTGAAGCTGTATTTGTACGGCTATAAGCAAGCCTTCGATAAACGAGAACCAGAACCCATTGAAGAAGTGGCGAAGGCATTGCAAATTTCCACTGATGAAATTGAACAGGCGTGGAATTACTGGGAGCAGATGGGGTTGGTTCGAAGAAAAGACCGCCAAATTGTCTTTTTAAGTTTGCGTCAGCTCTATTTGGGAATTGAACCAGAAGAAGTGGATTATTTTGCCCAGCCGGAGCAGATGATCGAGGATAAAGAAGATGAAAACATCAAGATGATGTTGGAGCAAGTGGAGTCGATTCTATCCGTTCCCTTAAGGCCAAACCAAGTGACGACGCTGTTGGAACAGTTGAAGGATTATCCAGTGGGACTCGATGTCATCATCATGAGTTTTGTGTATTCCTTTGAAACCTTACAGACGAAAGACTTTGACTATGCCTTAGGGGTGTGGCGAAAGTGGTATATTGCCGGCGTGCGTACAGGAGAAGATTTAGAAAAGCATTTGCAAAAAGAACAGGACAAGCAACAAGAAAAAGAAAAGCGCACGACGAAAAAACAAAAGCCAACGTCTTTTACCACAGCGGGCCAAGGGCAAGACCGCATGAGTGAAGAAGAGATGAATGCGCTCATTCAAGATAAATTGAAACGACAGAAGCGGAGCCGGCCATGAGTAAACGACAAGAAGCCGAATGGATGATTCAACGCAGACGACAAAAGGCTTTAGATATTGCCCAAAAAAAAGAAGAAAAACTATTGGAAATGGACCCAGAGATGGGCGAAGTAGAACAGGAATTGCTCGATGCGCGACAAGCACTCTTATGGGCGAGTTTAAAGGGTGAAGAGACAGAAATTATAAAAGAAACCATTGCAGAAATCGAAAAGAAAAAAAAAGACAGACTCCACAATTTGGGACTCTCACCAAAAGATTTATTGCCACCCTTCACCTGTACGCTTTGCGATGACACCGGGCGCGTGGGGCATGAAGATTGCCAGTGTATGCGCCATTTGCTGATGGATTTGACCTTTTCCAATCGTAGAGCGCGCGCACAAATGGAAAAAGAAACCTTCGAACAATTTGATCTATCGCTCTTCCGCGGAGAGAAAAGAAACAGCGAAGACCTTTCTCCAAGACAAAACATGGCGGAAATCAAAGACATGATGGTGGAGTTTTGTGACACATTCCCAAAAGATTTGGGGCGCAATTTTCTTTTTTATGGCCCTGTAGGGACGGGAAAAACCTATTTGTGTCATGCCATTGCCCAAGCCTTTATGGAAAAAGGAACACCGATTATTTACCGCACCTCTTATGAAGTGCTCTCCATTTTTCAAGATGCGCAATTTGGACAAGATGAAGTGAGAGAAGAAAAACGAAAAGAACGCAGCTACTTACAAGATGTGGATGTACTGATCATCGACGACTTGGGAACGGAATCCATCCATTCACTGAGTGTTTCCTACTTCTTTCAACTGTTTAACGACCGTATCTTGGCGGGCAAGACGACGATTATTTCCACAAATTTGGAACCCATAGAAATTCAAAATATTTACTCTCCCCGTATTTTTTCTAGACTATATGGAGAGTTTGAGATGTATAATGTATTTGGTGATGATTTACGATTAAAACTTTAGGAGGAGATTATGTTTCAAAGAATCTTTGTGTCCAAGCGTGATGGATTTCGCGTTGAATCGGAGCATTTGAAAAAAGAATTAGAAAATGCCTATCGCTTGAAAATCGAAGGATTAGAGCTTATCAACGGATATGACATCCAAAATGCCACACAAGAGCAGTTTTCCATTTTGACGGAGCAAATTCTCACAGACCCTGTAACCGATATGTGGAGTGAGACTCTGGAAGAAGGAGACTACACGTTGGCGATGGAATTTTTACCTGGACAGTTTGACCAACGGGCAGATTCTGCCGTGCAATGTTTGGCTTTGATTGACGACCCAGGCGATGTAAAGATTCGTTCTTTCCGCGTATTAAAAATCGATGGAACTTTATCGCAAGAAGAACAAGAAAAAATCGAAAGTTATATGATCAATCCCATCGAAAGTCGTAAAAAAGACTTGGGCGTACAAAAACCCATGGATGAAGAAATGACTGTGGAACCGGTGGAAATTGTCGATGGGTTTATTGAATTCGACCGTACACAAGTTCACAATTACCGAAAAGAAATGGGTTTTTCCATGAGCTTGGAAGACCTCCTATACATTCAAAAATATTTCCAAGAGGAAGAAAAAAGAAATCCGACGATGACGGAACTTTTAGTCTTGGATACGTATTGGTCGGATCACTGCAGACACACGACCTTTGAAACGGTTTTAAAAGACATTCAAATTGAAGAAGGACCTTACCAAGAGGCAATTCAAAAAGCTTTTGATGACTATGTGGCAGCAAGAAAAGAAGTGGGAAGAGACAAACCGATTACCTTTATGGATTTGGGTACGTTCTACGGAAAATATTTGCGTCGCCATGGAAAATTAGAAGATTTAGAAGTGAGCCCAGAAATTAATGCGGCGAGTATTCTCATCGATGTAGAAGTCGATGGAAAGATGGAACCATGGCTCTTACAATTTAAAAACGAAACCCACAACCATCCGACAGAAATTGAGCCCTTTGGCGGAGCGAGTACATGTGTCGGTGGAGCGATTCGCGACCCCCTTTCTGGCCGTGCCTATGTGTATCAAGCGATGCGCATCACAGGGGCTGCCGATGTCACGGCACCTGTGGAAGATACGATTGCAGGGAAACTTCCCCAAAAAAAGATTTCAAAAACAGCCGCAAAAGGCTACTCCTCTTATGGAAACCAAATTGGATTAGCTGCGACCTATGTGGAAGAATTATTCCACCCAGGTTATATTGCAAAACGCATGGAAATAGGCGCGGTGATTGGAGCATCGCCTCGTTCTCATGTAAAACGGGAAGAACCAGCTCCAGGAGATGTAATCTTCCTCTTAGGGGGAGCCACAGGCCGCGATGGTGTCGGCGGGGCGACGGGTTCGAGTAAAGAGCATACGGAAAGTTCTTTAGAAAAATCATCTTCCGAAGTGCAAAAAGGAAATGCCCCAGAAGAAAGAAAACTCCAACGCCTCATGCGAAGAAAAGACGCAGCAGAACTCATCAAACGTTCCAACGACTTTGGTGCCGGTGGTGTGAGTGTCGCCATTGGTGAAATTGCCGAAGGCGTTCATGTGAATTTAGATGCAGTGCCTTTGAAATACCACGGATTAGATGGCACAGAAGTAGCCATTTCTGAATCCCAAGAGCGGATGGCCGTGGTGCTTGATCCAAAAGATGTGGACACCATGATGGCCCTTTGTAAAGAAGAAAACGTAAGCGCGACGCACGTGGCCGATGTTACCGAAGAAAAACGGATGGTCATGCATTTTAAAGGGCAAAAAGTGGTGGATTTATCCCGCGCATTTTTGGATACATCCGGTGTGCAACAAGAGCAAGTGGCAAGAATTGTACAAGAACCTCCACTGGAATGGCCGACGGTCTCTGGAAATACAAAAGAAGAAATTTTAGGCCGTTTAGAGGAATTAAGTAATTCCTCTCAACAAGGGATGGTGGAAATGTTTGACTCCACCATTGGACGTAGCACGGTGCTGTTACCTTATGGTGGGAAGTATCAAAAAACGAGAAGCCAGGCGAGCGTGCAAACTCTTCCAGTAGAAGGAGGCACGGATACGGCGAGTGTTCTTACCTATGGATATGATCCTTATCAGACAAGTTATGAACCTTTCGTAGGAACGCAATACGCGGTGATTGAATCTTTGGCTCGTCAAGTAGCGGTGGGTTCCGATTATAAAACAGCTCGTTTGACCGTCCAAGAGTATTTTGAACGCTTGGGAGAAGATGAAACGAGATGGGGCAAAGTATTAAAAGCGCTCTTAGGATTATGGACAGCACAACGCGCTTTTGAAACTCCTGCCATTGGCGGAAAAGATAGTATGAGCGGTACCTTTGAAGAGTATGACGTCCCACCTACACTCGTGAGTTTCGCTGTAACCCTTTCAAAAGCTTCCAAGACGATTTCTCAAGAATTAAAAGAAGAAGGGCACAAACTAGTACTCGTTCCACATACGACCGACGACAAGTATCTGCCTAATTATGACTGGCTTAAGAAGAATTGGGACCGCGTGCTGGCTCTCCAA
>CAMDZK010000049.1 GCA_945910665.1 uncultured Peptostreptococcaceae bacterium | reverse complement strand
CGAACTTTCTGCCCATCCACTGGTCGAAATGGTCACCTTTACAGGTTCCACGAAAGGCGGACAAGAGGTAGCAAAAACCGCCGCAGAAGGGATTAAAAAGCAGTTATTAGAGCTCGGTGGCAAATCTCCAGCCTTGGTTTTAGAAGGGGCAGATTTAGACGTTGCAGCGAAAAAAGTATTAAACACCGTCGTTTACAATACAGGGCAAACCTGTTCTGCATTGACACGACTGATCGCGCCATTATCTGAAAAGAAAAACGTTGAAAAAGCCTTATTAGACCGCATTAAAACATACGAAGTGGGAGATCCAACGAAGAAAGTAAACGCAGGTCCCCTCCAATCCCAAAAACAATTTGATAAAGTCAAATCCTTTATCGAACGTGGTCTCGAAGAGAAAGCCACACTTCTCTATGGAAGCATCCCTGAAAAGAACGATTCATACTATGTAAAACCCGTCATTTTTACCGATGTTAAAAATGATATGGAAATTGCCAAAGAAGAAATTTTCGGACCGGTCCTTTCTGTGATATATTATGAAGGAGAAGAAGAAGGTCTCAGACTTGCAAATGAAACAAAATATGGCCTATCGTCTGCCGTCTTTGGACCAGAAGAAAAAGCGGTGGAAATGGCAAAGAAAATTCGCGCAGGAAACTGTTTTGTCAACGACGGAAAATCTCCGACAGGCGCTCCCTTTGGCGGCTACAAACATTCTGGTTTTGGACGAGAAGGTGGTAAATTTGGATTCCGTGAATTTTTACAAACCAAGGCGGTTTTTGATCAAGCATAGGAGATTGATGTGAGAATAGCAGCACTCGGGGATAGCATTACCTACGGCTACGGCGTTCGCAGAAAAGAAGTGTGGACGGCGTTGCTCCAAGAAAAAATGGGACATGAAGTGATGAACTTTGGCATCTCAGGCGATACAACGGCAGGGATGCTGGCGCGTTTTAACGCTCATGTTCTCCCAGAAAACCCCCAAGTGCTCATTCTCATTGGCGGGTCAAACGACCTCCTCATGGGGTTAGACCCAGTGCACGCCAGTGTGAACCTTAAGACAATCATTTACGAAGCGCTCCATGCGCGTATGCGCATCTATGTGGGGTTGCCCTTTACGCCGTCTTTAGAAGTGGATGCTTTTGGGGATTTTTCAAAGGACTTGCTCCCCGCATTTTTAGAAAAAAGGCGTCAATTGGAAGAAAATCTCCAAGCATTTGGACAAACGGGTCACTTTACCTTCTTCAATCTAGAACATGCCATACAAGGAAATCCGTCCCTTTACTTGGATAGCCTTCATTTAAATGGGGAAGGCAATCGTGTGATGGCGGACCATATCTATCGACAATTACGAGGTGAATAATGGAAGAACGGGAAAGAAGGCCAAGAAGGCGCAAACAAAAAAAGACAATCGATTGGAAGAAAATTGGACTCATCGCTGGAATAGTGCTGTTATTTCTCGTACTCATCCTTTTGTTCTTAAACCGGTCCACGATCGATAGTCTTCAAAAACCGGAAAATGTAGAAGTCTATGGCTGGAAACGTGACATGCTCGTCTATGGCGAAGGCAACACCATCCACGCCGTAAATTTAGAGGGAGAACGCCTTTGGAGTGTTTCTGCTGCAGGTGTTATCGAAAAAATTATCCCAGGGAAAAAATACTGGGGTGTCATTACCGACGGCCAAATTCTCTTGTTAAACCAAAAAGGAGAAACGATCAATCTCCTGCCATATCCCATCAAAGCGACCGATGGAAAAATGATTGGAAATACCTTTTACGTATGGGGCTTAAACACCATTACCATCTTCACGAAAGATGACTACAAAGTGTATGGCGCTCAAGAAATGATTACCGATGTTATCGAATCGAACGGTTCTGTCTGGGCAACGGATGCATCCGTGCAAACGAATATGATCTCTTCGAATTTGTATCAGCTCATTGGAGACAGGCTTACTCTCGTGTATCCAGAACTCACCGACGTAATGATGCGAGTCTTTGATGCAGGTGTGCCTCTAGCGCTTACACCGCACACGGGGGTGTTTTACGACGAAGAACCACGTACGATTCAATTACCGGACTATAATGAAGTGACCTATAAAGATGCCTTGTATCTCTTGGGAAACAACATCACAAAAGTGACCGAGGAGGGAAATACGGATGTGATTTCCACACCACGACCACTCTCCAAAATCGTGGCCCTTCAAGAAGGAGTCATCGCGTATGATGGCAGTGAATTTTTCTATGCTGGGGAAGAGAAAATCCACGGAAAAATTCCGCAAAAAATTACATCCATTCAACAAGATGGAAAACGGATTTTAGTCGATGTGGGCGATGTTTGGATTCAATGTACGCTCGACGATTTACTAAAAGCAAAAGTAGAAACGGAAAATTAAAAGAGAGCAAGCCGCGTGGCTTGCTCTTATTATTGAAACAACTTTCCTATGGCAGTGGGCCGTAAGAATGCATAGAACGCTTATTTTTGCATGCAATTTAAAATTGATTTTGTAATGCGATCCACCAAATGGTCAATATCGTCGATATTATTGCCTAAATAACTCTTCATGCGATCGTTATACATTGCGTACGAAATGGCTTGCATGGTGATAAGAAGCGTACTGTCAATCGTATACGCAGCCATGCCGATATCTAAATCTTCGCGGGCGATCCCTTCTTTGATGGCATCTTGTAATAATTTTTTGTAAAAATCGATGGAAATTTTTTCCCAATTCTTAATTTCTTTTTCGATTTCTTCGTTTTGCGGTTGGCGACTTAAATCTAAATAAATGCGAAGATAGTCCGCGTGTTCTTTTGCTTTTTCCAATAAAAATTTAATCGCTCCACGAATTCTCTCTTCAACGGAACCTTCAATATTGCCCATTCCTTTGATGATTTCTCGGAGCACTTCAATCCCCAAGTCCACTATGTACAAGTAGAGGGCCTCTTTAGAAGGAAAGTATTGATACACGGTACCGACGCTCAGCTGGGTTGCCTTCGCGATGTCTTGCATGGACGTGTTGTGATACCCGTATTCAGCAAATGCACTTCTGGCGCTGCGAACAAAATGATTTTGTCTGTAGCTCGACAATCGAATAAAGGATTGATTGGGAGCATAATTATTATTGTCTGCCATGGCTTTTCCTTTCTGTTGTATAATACATTCTCAAGATTAGTATACAACTTATCATGATTGAATGCAACAAAAAAAGAGCGTTATTGCTCTTTTTTTAGTATGATTATCAATTTTTTACAACTGAATAGGATTTACTACCTGGCTGAATTTTGAAAAATTAGGAGTGAATTACGATGGATCCGTTGCTCGTACGAGCGAATAATTCAATCCCTTCTTCTTTTGTAAAGTTGTCCGTATGCGCTTTTACGCTACGAGCATTTACAGAAGGATTGCTTTCATATAACAGGGGAAGAGGTAAATCTAAGTCGATGCTTCCATTGGTCGTGTGTAAGTCTAATGCAACTTCTTTTTGTAATTCTTCCAACTGAACGTCGATCTTACCATTGGAACAAGTGAAGATTCCTTCTTTCATTCGTTCGGTTTTTAAATCTTCCACTAAGACTGTACCATTCGTTGTATTTAAACTCATATCCGCAAAGTCTAAGTCTCTCGTCGCAACGCGGCCATTGGAGGTATGAACGGATAAGTGTTCCCCTGTAAGCTCTTCTAACGTCACTTTGCCGTTGGACGTTTTTAATTCAATCTCTTTCACATTGGATTGGGCCACTTCAAAACGAGCATTGGCATTTTTCATGGTCAATGTATCGCCAGTTACATTTTTTACTGATACTTTACTGTTTTTCGTTTCAAAATGCATATTTTCTGCATGAATACCATCCACGTTGATACCACTATTGGAAGTCACGAGATTAATTTCTGTGAATTTTTGCTTAGGAATAAAGAGTTTTAAGTCTACATAACTTTTCTTTTCCATTTCTGGAGTAAGAACGATTTCGTAACGAAGAGTATTTTCTTCTTCCGTCACCTTGAAAAATTCAGTTTTATCGTTGACTTCGATGCCTCTGTGGTAGATTTTGCTTTCCACAACCACTTCTTCGCCTTCGGTTGGAAGTACTTCGATACGACCGTTTTTGTTCGTGACAAAGACTGATTTATCTTCTGATTCTGGTAGTGGGAATTTTTCCGTGCGGATAAAGCTGTCATATTTTCCTTTTAAAGAGAAGACGAGATCTTCATCAAAGACGGTATTGATAAAGTTTGAAACAAATCCACCGACGGATTTTTCAATTTCTGTCCAACCTTCTTTTGCTTTTTCAGCATCAAATTGGAATAAAGGTTCACGCGGCGCTTGCTTCTTATCTTCTTTTTTGCCATCGACGGCATCTAAAAGGCGAATTGCCTCTTCTGTTGTGATGTTACCTTCTTTTAACATCTCTAAAATCATTTTTCTTTCGTCCATGTTTGTCTCCTTTACACGAGTTTTAATAGTTCGACCGCTTCATCGGCGGTGATTTCCTTCGCAGAAAGTCTGCGTAAAATGTCTTCTCGATTGTTGGTCACATCCTGTTTTTTGGATGTGTGCCCTAAGGTTTCTACAATCTCTTCTAATTTATTTCGTACAGTAGGGTAGGAGATGCCTAATGATTTCTCCATCTCTTTCATGTTTCCCCGGTGCAATAAGAAAAGTTCCACAGTACGCAACTGTTCTTCCGAGAGTTTTGAAAATTTATTGAGTACAAATTCTCCCTCGATCGCTGTATTACACTCGGTGCACTGGAATCGTCTGACGTGGGTTTCGCCACCGCAGATGGGGCACTGACATTTCATTTCTGGAATCATTATGTTCTCCTTTCGCGTTTCTAAAATCATTATACCATAATATTTAAAAATGTAAACACTAAAATTAAAAACATTAAAAATAGAGTTAAGAAAATTAAAAACAGAAATACCATAAATAAAATTAAAGGTAGCATAAAAACAATCTATGAATAATCTATGAATAGGTGATGAGATTTGGCATATAATAGAAAGAAGGAGGCGATACCCATGAAAAAAGAAATCGATGGATTTGGTTTACTTTGTCCAAAACCACTTATACTCACAAAAAAAGCCTTTGAAGAGGCAGATACAACCGATATGAGCGTGCGCGTCGACAATGACGTCGCGAGAGATAATATTTTAAAATACTGTAAATCCCAAGGAGTAGAAGCGTCTGTAGAAGAAATTGACGGTGGCTACCATGTCTCTTTTACAAAACCTGAAGCGACTCAATGTGAACCCATGGAATTTGAAGAAAAAGAAGGTCTCGTCATTGGTTTTGGTACGGACACCTTTGGTAAAGGGGAAGAAGAATTGGGAAAAATCCTCATCAAATCCTTCTTCTATACTCTATCAGAAACAAAACCTTATCCCGATGCCATGGTCTTCTATAATTCAGGAATCAATTTAACGACGACGGGATCACCCGTATTAGAAGAATTAAAAGCATTGGCTGAAGCAGGTGTGACGATTTACTCCTGCGGAACATGCTTGGATTTTTACGGTAAAAAAGAAGAGCTTCAAATTGGGGAAATCTCCAACATGTACACCATTTATGAAACACTTTCCTTACCAGGAAAAACCATGGTGTTTTAATGGGCCCCCAATTACTTCTCACGTTTCCGTCTGTGCATTATGCCATTCGCGCGGAAAAAGCACTCAATCAGGCACAAATTGAAAACAAGACAATCCCAACACCCCGCGAAGTATCAACCAGTTGTGGATTGTGTTTGGTTGTGCCCTTAGAACACGAAGAAAAAATCCTTTCTGGGCAAGTCGAAGGACTTGAAGTGGAAGCGGTCTATGTGTATGATAAAAAGGAAAAGACAGCTGAAAAAAGACCCATGAAAGGATCCTTATGATTACATTTTTCAATCAATTTAGAAACGAACAAGGACTGACGATGGCTGGCAAATTCATCGTCAGTTTTTTTATTATTGTAGCGACGGTCATCGTTGCAAAGATTATTTCTTGGGGCATCGAACGTCTTTTCAATCGTAAGATTGGAGAACGGTCCCCCAAGGCAAAAACGCTCATGAGCGTGCTCAACAACATCATCCGCGTCGTCGTCTTTTTTATTGGACTGACTCTCGTCTTAGATACTTTTGGTGTCAATACGAACTCCCTTATTGCGACGGCTGGAATTGGGGGGATTGCCTTAGGTTTTGGAGCCCAATCTATCGTCAAAGACGTGATTAGCGGAGCGTTTCTTTTAGCGGAAGACCAATTTTCTATAGGAGACTATATCATCGTCGACTCCTTAGAAGGATACGTGGTGCAAACGGGACTTCGCCTGACGAAGTTACGCGCATTTAACGGCGAAATTCACTACATCCCCAACGGAAACATCACCGCCGTAACAAATATTAGCCGTGGACCCATGCGCGCCCTTGTGAAAATAAAAATCCCAGACCAGCTACCCATTGAAACTGCCCTCGATGCGCTCTCCCAAGCCATGGAAAAATACAGCGAAACGGTCGACTTTTTCGAAACCGAACCAGAAGTACTGGGTATTACAGACACCATGGAATTTAATCAGATTGTGTCCATCGTCGGTCATACCAAACCCATGCGCCAATGGGAAGCCGAACGAGGTATGCGCTATTATGCATACCAGGCACTGCAGGCATTAAAGGAGGAAGGCCATGCAAGAACGACTGCATTATAAAGTAGGAGATCACATCACACTAAAAAAAGGACATCCCTGTGGTGAAAATCATTGGGTGATTCAACGCGTGGGAGTCGACATGAAATTAGAATGCCAAGGATGTAAAAAAGTCGTCTGGCTCAGCCGTATGGAATTTGAACGCCGCGTCAGAAAAATCTTGGTGGGAGAAAAATGGATTGCCATCGTCCATCATAAGCCAGAAGAAGAGGAATGAGAATAGCACCGGAGAAATGACTTGTAAAAAATTGATGCCGTAAAAGACGCCAACTGGGCGTCTTTTTTTAAGAAATGATTTTGAAGTAATACGTTTTCACAAATAACGCAAAAAGTTTTACTAATACATATAGTGGTGTTATACTGTAGATGATATCATACAAAATGGAGGGGACTCATGGCAAGTATCGGCAGCTTTGCTGTCTCAGAAATTTCAAAGGACAATCCAAAAATCAGTCGCATCCGCACCACATTGGAAACACTCATGTTTCAAAATAATATTACAGAAGTTCATTCTGCAGCGGAAGCATATCATTTGGCGCATCAATCCAAAGGGACGATCGTCACAGACATGCCCGTTTACGCGCCAGAAAAAATTGGATTACCGGAAAATGCTAAAGTTTTGCTGTTTAACGACGGAAATGTCGTAGGAAGAACCGCTGCGGCTCGCGTGATTTTAGGTGTCGATGAAGCCGATCAAGATGAATATGCGGCGATTGCACGAGAAGCCGTGTATCAAATGCGCTATAAAAATCTTTATCATGCCCAAGCCGTCATTGGACTCGACAAAGATTTTATGATTCGCGCCCACTTAATCATTC
>CAMDZK010000048.1 GCA_945910665.1 uncultured Peptostreptococcaceae bacterium | reverse complement strand
CAAAAGCGGGAAAAGGAAATGCGGGAATCGTGATGGGGTTTTCTTTTTCTTTCATTTTCTCTTCAATCACAGCGATTCTCTTGTTAAACATAATATGATTTGCCGTATTGATGACGGTGTAAAAAACAGTGATGGCTAGACAAAGCGATGTAATGGCTAAAACTGTTTTTTTCTTAGGAAGTTTTCCTAGGTTCCAAAGCTGTTTCCATAAGAGCAAGACGACAATGACAAAGAGAAGATACACAGCATAGTAATTTCTCGCAAGAACGGGGCTCACCACGAAAAGCGGTGCCACCAATATTGGAATACTTAAAAGAACAGCAGTCATTTCTTTTTGGTTTGCCTTAGGTATCGAAGGTGCCATGACAGCCAAGAGTAAGAAAACAAATGTGATGAGAATCATGGCGGCATCGATGATGAGTGGAGCAAATCCTAAGTTAGCCACATGGCCGATTTCAAAGGTGAAGAAGTCTTTCAAGACCAAACGAGAAAGGGTCGCATAGATTGTGGCCATCGCCATCCAAAAAATGCCTGCCATACGGAGCCATCCCTTCTGGAGTTTATGATAGACAAAAGCCGTAAATCCAAATAAGAAGGTAGTGAAGAAGGGATGTTCAAAGAGAAAGTATTTCGTAAAGATGCGATAATTCTTTACGATACTTTGTCCTCTCGTTTCTTCTTGCGGAAGCTCTCTGTAATCATCGTTCCCTAAGAGAATCTCTCGATACACAGGTGATGCGAGCATCACCACCGTCCCAGCAAAAGACCCAAGGAAAAACGCCCACAGGACATTGGAATGACGTCCTGTTTTGATGCGGTGGTAGATGAGAAGCAAAAATGACACTGCCGTTAAGTATAACGTGACATGTTCCACAAACAAAGCGGCTGTAAAGCCAAGAATAAAATAGCCCACCACTCCGATTGGTCTCGTTTGCACAACGCGGCCTCTCCACAGAGGTTTTACCGTATACCATAGAAGGAGGACGGTAATCATAGGCGGCACATAGTTAAAAAAACCGGCGCTCCACCCATACACTTGCACGAGCATGAGTCTGGGGGTTGCCATCAAAAAGAAAAAGGCAAACAAATACCCCAATCGACCTTTCATTTGTACAATTTTACCTAAGAGAATCATCATGAGAGCGAGTGTAATTGCTTTAAAAGGAACGCGAAAGATTGGGTCAATAAACAAAAAAGAGAACGCGTTTCCTAAAATACGTCCATTTAAGTTTTCATATTGGTCGATAAATTTTTCCAGATACCCATCAAAGGTACGGTTTTGAAAGACGATTCGATTCCAGTCGTCCCCAGTGGATGGGAAGCCAAAACAAATCATCAAAAAGAAGAGGAGGAGAACTCCCCATAATATCCAGTTTTGTTTTTCTTTGGAATGAATCATATGACCTCGTTTCTACTTTCCCACAAGCTTTTTCACGACGATGTACATGACGGGAATCGCGATAATATAAGAAAGAATATATGCAATATAGGGTTCAATTCCCAATCCATCCACGGCAATGGTCGTGACGATAAGCTGAATGAGAAGACTGGGAATATTTGATAGAGGATACATAAAGAGCCGTTTCCATGACCACTTCGCTCCAAAGGAAAACAGTGCTTGGAGTGTATAGGCAATGGGAAAGAGGACGACAAAGTTTAATGCCTGCGCCACTTGTGCATTAAAGCCAACTCCATAATGGAAGAATAAAGTGACAAGATATCCCAATACTGTGTTGATTCCTCCCACAAGCAAAAAGCGGAAAAAAGAGTGGTACCAAATTTTAGTGAAGAGTTCTTTCATCATTGGTCTCCGAAACGATAAAATGGGGGCGTCGTTTCACTTCCATATAGGTTTTTGAAATATAGAGTCCCGCCAGCCCAACAGACAATATAGTAATCCCCGACAAAATCAGGATCAGGGATGCAAGCGTTGGAAATCCTGGTGTGCGAACGCCTTTAACTACCGCTTCGATCACGATGAAAAGGGCATACAAAAACCCAATCAATGAAATGAAAGCTCCAAGTCCCACCATGGCCGTGAGAGGTTTTGTAGAAAAGGAAACGATCCCTTCAATAGCATAATGAAAAGAGCTAAAAAAGTTCCACTTCGTCGTGCCTGCGACACGCTCCGCATCGTGGTGTTCAATCCATTTTGTCTTAAACCCGACCCAAGCAAAAATACCTTTGGAAAAGCGGTGGTATTCGGGCATAGCGACGATTGCATCCACCACCTTCTTACGCATGAGGCGAAAATCTTGCGCCCCTTGGGGAAGCTGCACATCGGACATGCAATTACTTAAGCGATAAAACATCCTAGCTCCCCATTGGTAGAGTCCGGGCTGACCTTGGCGGGCGGATCGTTTGGCCGCTGCTACATCGTAGCCTTCTTCTAAAGCGGTAATCATTTCTGAAATGAGGGCTGGGGGATGTTGCATGTCCGCATCTAAAATCCCAACAGCATCAGCCGTTGCCATGGTCATCCCACAAAGCATGGCTGCTTCCTTTCCAAAATTTCTAGAAAAAGAATAGTATTGGACCCGTTCATCGTTGAGAGCTAATTCCTTTAAAATCGGAAGCGTATTGTCACGACTTCCGTCGTCGATAAATAGAAAGCGCATGGAATGCGCTTTTTCTTTTTCTGCCAATGCAGCTAAAGCAGGGTATAAAAAAGGCAGAGCCTCTTCTTCATTGTAACAGGGAATGATTAAATCAATCTTCATAGTTCCCTCCTTTTCATCTCTTAACGATTATATCAAATTGAACCTACGATTGAAACAAAGAAAAACTTGCTATTTTTCTACCAGTTCTTTATAATGAACCTTGTTTAGTGTTAATAAACATTTCGTTTAGTAAAGGGGTGAACAAGGACGTGGAAATTGGAGAAAAAATTAAGCGATTGCGCGTAACCAACAACCTTACACAAGAGGAACTGGCCGAGCGTACGGAACTGTCAAAAGGCTTTATTTCTCAAGTGGAAAGGAACTTGGCTTCGCCTTCCATACAGACCTTAGTGGATATATTGGAAGCTTTAGGAACGAATTTGACCAATTTCTTCCAAGAACCGGTCGATGAAAAAGTAGTTTTTACAGAAGACGAACACTTTGAAAGTGTCCATGAAGAACTGGGGTATACGATTGATTGGATCATTCCAGATGCCCAAGGGAGGGCAATGGAGCCCATCCGCATCAGTCTTCCAGAAGGAGCGAAAACGAAAACCTACGGTCCTCATGAAGCGGAAGAGTTCGGCTATGTGATGCAAGGTCAAATCCTCTTACATGTGAATGAAAAAAAGCATGTCGTCAAAAAAGGCGAAACCTTCTATCTTCGTAAAGGGATGAAACATTATTTTGAAAATATACACAAAACCGTGGCACAGGTGCTCTGGGTGAGCAATCCGCCCATCTTTTAAGGAGGACAACTATGGCAGGAACCATCGAATTAATCAATGTACACAAACAATTTGGCGATAATGTCGTCCTAGATAATTTAAATCTGACCATTAAAGATAAAGAATTTCTTACCTTATTGGGACCTTCTGGTTGTGGAAAGACTACGACACTCCGTCTCATTGCGGGATTCGCAACGCCTGATTCAGGTACGATTCTCCTCAATGGAAAGGACATGACCAATGTCCCCCCGCATAAACGAAATGTAAATACAGTTTTCCAAAAATATGCATTGTTTACCCACATGAATGTATTTGAAAATATTGCCTTTGGACTCCGCATAAAAAAAGTGCCAGAAACGGAAATCAAAGAAAAAGTCAGTGAAATGCTTCGCCTCGTGAACTTGCGGGGCTTCGAAAACCGCAGTGTTGAATCTCTTTCCGGAGGGCAACAGCAACGTATCGCCATTGCAAGAGCTCTCGTCAATGAACCAGACGTTCTCCTACTCGACGAACCATTGGGCGCGTTGGACTTGAAGCTTCGCCAAGGCATGCAAAAAGAGTTAAAGAGCATCCAAGAACGTGTGGGAATCACATTCGTATACGTCACCCACGAACAAGAAGAAGCGCTGACCATGAGTGATACAATCGTCGTTATGAATGAAGGAAAAATTCAGCAAATTGGCTCGCCCCTCGATATTTACAATGAACCACAAAATGCGTTTGTCGCAGATTTCATTGGTGAAAGTAATATTGTCGACGGTGTGATGCTTGACGACTACCGTGTCGTCTTTTCCGGGCGTGAATTTGTCTGTGTCGATAAAGGATTTGAAAAAGATGAACCTGTGGATGTGGTCATTCGTCCAGAAGATATAGAAGTT
This sequence comes from uncultured Peptostreptococcaceae bacterium, assembly GCA_945910665.1. Taxonomy (GTDB): domain Bacteria; phylum Bacillota; class Clostridia; order Tissierellales; family Peptoniphilaceae; genus JAAYQA01. The sequence goes on along the minus strand of CAMDZK010000048.1, from coordinate 3,224 downwards.
GTGGCACCAGAAAATGGAATGCTAAAAGCTACGGTTGAATCCGTTGTGTTTAAGGGTGTTCATTACGAAATCATGGCCAATACCGGTGACTTCACCTACATGATTCACTCGATTTTGGAACAACAGGTCGGAGATCATATCGGCATGGATATTATCCCAGAGTACATTCACATTATGAGGAAAAGCTGATGTTTACAAGAAAATTAGCCTTTCCTTACTATCTCTTTTTGCTCATCTTTATCTTGGTACCCTTGGGATTGGTCTTGTTTTTTGCCGTAACAACACCGGATGGAGGCGTCACCCTTACGAATTTTGAACGCTTTTTCACCTCTCAATATCTTGGCATATTAGGAGATTCATTGCGTATCGCATTTTTGTCCACGCTCATTTGCCTCCTTATTGGTTATCCCATTGCCTATATTATTGCCAATATGAAGGGTAGAGCGAGAAATACCATGCTCCTTTTAATGGTCATCCCCATGTGGATGAACTTTCTCTTGAGAACGTATGCCTGGATGACGATTCTTTCGAGAAATGGACTGTTCAATCAATTCTTAGCTCTCTTTGGACATGAAGGATTTGACATTCTCTTTACGGAAACGGCAGTTCTTTTAGGAATGGTGTACAACTTTTTACCGTTTATGGTCTTACCAATTTATTCCATTCTGGTAAAAATGGATAAAAACGTCATCGAAGCTGCAAGAGATTTAGGGGCAGATAGTAAAACCGTGTTTCGAAAAGTGATATTTCCCTTGAGTTTACCAGGTGTACTTTCTGGCATAATGATGGTGTTTATTCCTGCCATTTCAACCTTTGAAATTTCTTTATTACTGGGTGGCAACAAATTCAACCTCATTGGAAACTTAATCGAACAACAGTTCAAAGTGACAGGAGACTGGCATTTTGGGTCCGCCATGAGCACCATTTTAATGGTCATTATGATCGTCGTCATGATTGTAAGCAATCGTGTGGAAGGCTCCAGAGAACAAGGGGGGCTTTTATAGATGAATAAATTTATGAAACGCGCCTTTGTGGCCCTCGTCCTTTTATTTTTATACGCACCCATCGTCGTCTTGATTGTCAACTCCTTTAATGCAAGTCGACTGAGAGGCAGTTGGGATGGATTCACTCTCCAATGGTATGTGAATTTATTTAACGACAGAGAAGTGTTACGGGCTCTATACAATACCTTACTCATAGCAATACTTGCGACGTTGATTAGTACAGTCATTGGAACCCTCGCAGCGTTAGGCATTCATTCGCTGCGCAAAAATACTCGAAGTGTCGTTATGAATTTAAACTATTTACCCGTCTTAAATCCAGACATTGTCACAGCGGTTGCTTTGATGCTCTTGTTTGGTTTTGCTGGACTAAAACTGGGCTTTTTGACGCTCCTTTTAGCCCATGTGAGCTTTACGATTCCTTACGTTGTCTTAAGCGTGCTACCAAAACTGGACCAAATGAACCCCAACTTATTTGAAGCAGGACTCGACTTAGGGGCCGAACCCATGTATGCTTTGAGAAAGATCGTACTCCCAGAAATATCACCTGGAATTGTCACCGGTGCCCTGTTGGCATTTACCCTATCCATCGATGACTTCGTCATCAGTTTCTTTACTACAGGCCATGGAGTCGCAAACTTAAGTACGACGATTTTCTCCATGGCAAGAAGGGGAATCAACCCGGTGATCAACGCACTTTCAACACTTATGTTTATTGCCATGATTGTGTTACTACTCATAATTAATCGAAGAACCCAAGAGGAGGAAAATGAATGAAAAAATGGATTGCAGTTTTAGGACTTGCCTTTTTACTGACAGCCTGCGGTGGTGGCGACAAAGAAGTCGTCAACGTCTACAATTGGGGCGAATACATCGATACTGATGTACTTGACCAATTTGAAGAAGAAACGGGCATTGAAGTCGTCTACGATACTTTTGTGACCAACGAAGACCTTTATGTAAAAATGAGCAACGACAGCTCACAATTTGACGTCGTCGTGCCATCGGATTATATGATTGACCGTTTCATTAAAGAAGATTTAATCCAACCGATCGACCCTGCAAAAATTACGAATCTAGAAAAAATCAATACGGAATTTTTCAAGGATATGACTTTCGATGCGGAAGGAAAATATTCTGTGCCTTACATGTGGGGAACTTTAGGAATTGTTTACAATAAAAGTGCCGTACAAGGCACACCTACATCTTGGGATGTATTGTGGGACCCCGCCTATGAAGGTCGCATCATCATGATGGACAGCGTGAGAGATACGTTAGGTGCTGCTCTCATTCGCGGAGGCTATTCACTCAACTCGAGAAATGTAGATGAATTAGAAAAAGCGAAACAAAGCCTTATCGAACAAAAACCCCTCGTCTACGCCTACCGTCTCGATGAAACAAAAGACATGATGGTTGCAGAAGAAGCGGATGTAGCCATTATGTACTCAGGGGATGCATACGTAGCAACCCAAGAAAATGAAAATTTGGAATACTTTATTCCAGAAGAAGGAAGTAACCTATGGATCGATGCCATGGTGATTCCAAAAGAAGCGAAAAATGTAGATAATGCGCATACGTTCATCGACTTCATGAGCCGTCCAGATATTGCCGCAAAAAACGCTGAATACATCGGCTATTCAATTCCAATACCAGAAGGTGTAGCCCTTTTACCAGAAGAGATGCAGAAATCTCCAGTCGCATACCCGGAAAACTTAGACACAATGAATTTGGAAGTATTCAACGATCCATCAGATATTATCAAAGAATACGACCGTATTTGGACGGATATTATTAGTCAATAAAACCAGCTCGGGGCTTCCCGAGCTCTTTTAATGACGTTCATTAAATCATTGGAGTCCATTGAATAATTTGTTATACTAGAGACAAGCAAAAGGAAAGGAGTTCATTATGAGTATTATTGATACATTAGGTCCCATTATGATTGGCCCTAGTTCATCCCACACGGCGGGCGCTTGCCGTCTTGGTAAAGTTTGCCGTGATATTGTAGCGGCTCCCTTTCATTGTGTGGTTTTTTATTTGCACGGGAGCTTTGCCCATACATACCATGGCCACGGTACCGACCGGGCGTTGGTTGCAGGGGTATTAGGCATGGAGCCTGATGACCCACGTTTAATCAATTCATTCGCCATTGCAAAAGAGCGAGGGCTTGAATATTCGTTTGTGCCCACCGATTTAGGATATGTTCATCCAAACACAGTAAAA
>CAMDZK010000047.1 GCA_945910665.1 uncultured Peptostreptococcaceae bacterium | reverse complement strand
GCCCATATTTTTCTAAACTTTCACGGTATAGGCTTCCATCGATATACTCTAAGGTAAGGGTATCTCCGATGGTTGTTTTGATTGGAAGTAAAATCCCTTTTTGTTCGAGGGCTTTAATGGCGAGTTGAACTGGAGCAAATCGCGTGTGCTCTTTATCAGGGTATGTTTTGATTTTGCGCAAAAGTTCTGCAACACGCCCCTCTTTTTGCAACGCTTCTGCGTACATTTCCGTGGGCGTTTTTTCTTTTGTAATCCAATCTGCGTTGTTTGTAAAACGTAAACCATTCAGTTCAATGTCATATTCATTTTGATAGCTGACACCATCTTCTTCCAATTGGCGGACCAATTGTAAAAAGTATGTATTTCGCTCTTCTAAAGAAATTTGCTGTAATTCATCGTTGATGAGTTGCACAGTAAATGTCGTACGCGTTCCAGCCAGTAAACGGCCATTTCTGTCGTATATATTTCCACGTGGTGCGGTTTTTCGCACTTCTTTAATTCGCTTTGTATCAGAAGAATCGCGATACTCATCCCCTTGTAAGATCGTAATATCAAACAGGCGCATGGAAAGAGCGCCCATCATCAACAGAAGGACGACAAAAATAAAGATATATCGCTTCTCGAAAGAAGGTGTTTTGAAATTGATTTTCATGAATATAGCCTCGGCAATCTAAGAACACGTCTTAACACGATGTGTAAAACCCATGCCATCAATCCATTCAGGAGCGCTTCAATGACAAGCGGTCCTTTTAAGTAGAGGAGAAAACCTCCCGTTTGCGACATAAAACGACTGATAAATGCATAAAGAATAAAAAAGACAAAGGTCGCTCCCACAGAAATGAGAACCGCAGGTCGTGCGTCATCATCGTTTACTTGATCTTTCATAATCCCAGCAAAATAGCCAATCCAAAAATAGAGCAAGCCTCTCACGCCAATTGCATTTCCCGTAGATATGTCTTCGATAAGGCCAATGACTGCTCCGCAAATGGATGCGGGCAATGGACCTACATAAATACCTACGTTCACAATAAATGGAATGGCAAGGTGAAGGGTTGCCCCACCGATGGGAAAATGTGTAAAAAAGGAACCTTGTAAAATCACCGTCAATAGAGAAAGGCCCGCTAATCGAAAGTGATTCATTGGGCATCCTCCGGTAATCGCAAGATCATGACACGATATAATTTACTAAAATCGACGCCTGTCGTGACGGTCACATGTTTCATACGGTCTGCTTCGTTCGTTTCAAAGGCGGAAATTGTTCCAATAAAGAGATTTTCCGGATACAAGGGTGACATGCCAGAGGTGACGATGCTATCGCCAACGAGCACATCCGCGTCCGTATCGAAATAATAACCAGTGAGACCATCGGCAGTGCGGCCATCTAAGACCCCAAATTTCTGCGTGCGTACACCTTTAAAAGACAAGTTCGTGGTTTCATCAAGAATTCCTGTTACTTTTGCGTCATTCGTGCCTACGCTGACGATCCTTCCGACAAGTCCTGTAACGATGGCTTGTTCTGCATCTTCTCCGGTTTTACCTTCTGTACCTAACACAACTAAATCGCCTTCTTTTACTCCATCGCGAGTACCTTTATCGACAGTAAATCGAATAAAGAGCCCTCCCGCTTCTTTATCATTAATCATGGCGGGAATCAGGTCATAATTGGTATTTTGCAAAAGTGCATACTCTTTTTTTAAATATTCTTCTTTCGCAACCACTTCTAACAATGCGCGATTTTTTGCCTCTAATTGCTCATTTTCAGCACGCAAAGTGTCTACTTCTTCCTTTAATTCCGCACCACCGGTAAAGACGCTTCCCATGGCAGTAGTCTGTTCAGCGATTGCTGTCGCAATTTTTTGAAAAGGCGACAAGATAAACATGGAAGCATTTTGTAAAAAGCCAACGCGGCCGCCAAATCCTCGGCTAAAGATAATGAGTAGCAAAAGAAGAGCGGTTCCAACGCTCAAAAGAAATTTTTTATTCTGTTTGTTCTTACGTCTAATCCTTCTTCTTCTCATTGTACTTTTTGTTCCCCATTTCCAATTGTTGCTTCCGGTCCATGGCACAGCCCATCACGACAGAATGTTCTGGTTGTTTGGCCACATGGACTGGGATTTGAACCGCTTCTTGGAGCAAGTCAAGAAGCCCCTTCATTTTGGCCATGCCTCCTGTGAGTAAAATGCCACGTCGGAGAATGTCACTGGACAATTCCGGTGGCGTCGTTTCGAGGGCTGCAATAATATGATTCACAAGTTCTGCGAGATATGGTTCTAGCACTTGGAAGATTTCGTGTTCATGTATGTCTATAATTTTGGGCAAGCCAGAGCGTAAGTCACGCCCGTGGGTTTTCATCGTTTGACCCGTATCTTGGTGGACATTGACCAAAGTATTTTTGAGTTTTTCCGCCATTTGTGGTCCAATCATCAGCTCGTGCGTTTCTTTAATGTATCTTGCAATTTCACGATCTAATAAACGGCCAGCCACAAGGCTACTCCTGGAGGAAACAATTCCATCTAAAGACACGATGGCCGCCTCCACAAGTCCAGCACCAAGGCATACAACCATATTTCCAATGGCTTCTTGCGTGGAAATTCCAGCCCCCATGGCAGCGGCGAGTGGTTGTTCTAATAAAACCACTTCTCTCGCTCCCGATTCGATGCAGCAATCCTCTAACGCTCTGCGCTCAACATCTGTAATGCGCGTGGGTATAGAAATGGTTACCGATGGACGAATCAAGTGAAGTCCTGGGTCTGCTTTTGTCATGAATTGTTTTAAAAATGTATTGGCTAAATCAAAGTCGCTAATTACGCCATCTTCTAAGGGAAAGACGACCTGTAACCCCTTGGGAGTTTTTCCGACCATTTCGTAGGCTTCCTCTCCAAAAGCGACAATATCTTGGTTTTGTATATCTAAAGCAACGACCGTCGGTTCAGAGAGCACGCGGTCACTTTTGTCTAAAGTGATTATATGCGTATTTGCCGTTCCTAAGTCAATTGCCAAATCTGTGGCACGTAATGAAATCAAAGACTTTCTCCTTATTCTATGTATCCGTGTTCTTTAAAACTATAATATTCTTCAACGCCAACGACAACGTGATCTAATACTTGTATCCCCACCATGTTTCCGCATTCTTCCAAGCGCTTTGTGATATTAAAATCTTCTCGACTTGGTGTTGGGTCTCCTGACGGGTGGTTGTGGACGAGGATGATTCCATGGGCCGATTGGCGAATCGGATGTTTAAAAACCTCTCTCGGATGGACGAGGGATTGAGAGAGTGTCCCCACGCTGATGCATTCTTTTGCATAGGCGCGAAGCTTGGTATCTACCAAAATAATCCAAAATTCTTCTTGTTTTTTATTTCCGCAGTATTTCGTAAAATAATCGGCAACGGACTGGGGGTTTTTTACATATTCCTTTTGATTGCTCGGAGTGTAGACTCTTTTTCCCAGTTCAATGGCAGCTGCAATCGTTGTCGCCTTGCTTTGTCCAATGCCTTCAATTTGTGTGAGCTCTTCGACGCGCACTCCATCGAGCATATGCATCTCACCATAACGAATGACGATATCTTCTGCGAGCTCTCGAACATCTCGGTACTTATTTCCGCTTCCAATGAGAATTTGCAATAATTCCGCATCACTTAAGGAACCGGGCCCATACGCTTGGAGACGTTCTCGTGGCCGTTGGTCTTCAGGTAAATCTTTAAGGGAATATTTTTTGATTTTCTCCATTTTTATTCTCCAACCGATTCAATGTTTGTATAATTTCATCGACGGGAAGTCCAATTACAGATTCTACTGAACCTTCCACTTGTTCAATATATTCACCCATGGCACCTTGAATCCGATAGGAGCCAGATACTCCTTCGTATTCCCCTGTGTCGAGCATATCCTCAATGTCACTCTCAGTGAGAGTCTTTACGGTGACACGTGTTGTCACAGCGTCCACGACTCCATGAGAATCGGTGTCTAAAAGGGCGTATCCAGAAACTACTTCATGGGTTTTTCCAGACAGTTGTTGAAGCATCTCTTTCGCTTCTTGTCTCGATTTTGGTTTTCCTAAAATCTCGTCATCTACCACTACAATTGTATCACAACCGAGAATAATACCTTGAATTCCATTGGTTTTTGCCGCTAATGTTTTTTGAAAGGCAATCCCCATGGCGTTGACCGCAGGCGAAAAACGCGTATCGATGATTTCAGTCATTTCAGCGGATACAATGTGGAAATGCACGCCATGTTTTTCTAATAATTCTTTTCTTCTGGGGGATGCTGAGGCTAAATAAATCATCAATTCTCCTCTCGATACACGTGACGCTTTAACACAGGGGCTACATAGCTCGCACTCAACCCTACGAAAAATCCTGTAAAGAGGCCCGTGAGAACGAGAACAGAGGCGTATGAATAAATGTATGGATTTTTCATGATGAGCACTGCCACTGTCAATTGTCCTAGATTATGGGCAAGAGCACCAAAAATGGAAACGCCAATTAAACTAAAGATACGTGAAAAAAAGCGGTAGACAACGTACATCGTACAGGTGGCAAAAATTGCACCTGCAAGGGAAAAGAACATGCTTGAAACACTTCCAGAGACGAGCATAAGCAACACAGATTTAAGCATTGACACCGTGAGTGCGGAGCGAAATCCAAAGACAATGAGCGTCGTCAATATAATAATATTGGAAAGTCCAAGCTTTGCTCCTGGCACAATGATAGGGATTGGAATCATGGACTCAAAGAGCGAGATGATGACTGCAAGTCCCGTTAAAAGAGCTAAAAAAATTAGTTTCCTTGTCTTCATTAGCGCACCGTATCATCGATGATGGGACCATCATCTTCTTTCTCACCACGAACTTCAATGACCATGCGATTTGGCAAGCACACAATGACCTGTCCAGGTTTTGAAATTTCACCTTGGAGTACATCTAATTTATCTTTACAATCCGCCTCCACGACGTGGACGAAATCTACTCCTACTTCGATGACATTGCGGCCATATTGCGTTTGTATCGTTTCTTGATAGGGTTCATCAGTTGCAAATTGCAATCGTTTATACTCTTCTCCATTGATTTGCACACTGACATAGCGCTCGTTCACGCCTTCGTTTACTTTTTTTATATACCAAAAAGAGAACAGACTAAGAAAGATTAAAAATACAATCAAAATCTTGTCTCCTAGCTTCATAAAGCGCATAAAACAACCTCCTACAGCAACTTTAAGTGTACCATTTATGGCTGTGTATCGCAACAAATGTATCCTGCGAAATGAAGGGGAATTCAAAAAAAGATGGACCTTACGGTCCACCTCTTAACTTGCTTTTTCTTCTTCTTTTTTAATTTCCAATCCTGGGTAAATGGCTTTTGTTGGACATTTTACCACCGCAGGATGCGCTTGGTCTCTGTTTTCTGTGATTACTCTTGCTACTTTGCCGTTCATCTCAAATGCTTCTGGAACAGTTTTTACACAGATTCCACAAGCGATACAACCGACCGTACATTTTTGACGAACGTCTTTTCCTAGATCTTGGCTTTTACATTTGACGATTGTTTCTTGGTCATAAGGAATCATCTCAATAATTTTCTTTGGACATACAGCCACGCATTTACGGCATGCTGTACATTTGTCTTTATTGACAACAGCTAATCCATTGACCATATCGATCGCATCAAATGGACATTCTTTCGCACAAGTTCCACACCCTAAGCAACCATATGTACATGCTTTAGAACCACCTGCGAGAGATGCGTTGATACGGCAATCATTGGGACCGGTGTATACGAAACGTTCTTTCGCGCGATCACTGTCTCCTTGACACAGTACGCAGGCAACTTCTTTCGTAGAGTCTTGTGCGACTTTTCCCATAATTTCTGCAATTTTTGCAGCAACGGGCGCACCACCTACTGGGCATGAGTTGACTGGCCCATCATTTAATGCGATTTCTGTTGCTAATCCGTCACAGCCTGGAAATCCACAAGCACCACAGTTGGCACCTGGAAGAGCTGCACGCACTTCTTCGACTTTTCTATCTACTTTCACATGGAATACTTTTGATGCAAAAGCTAAAATTACACCAAAGAGTAAACCTAATAATCCTACAACAAGGACTGAATGAATAATTGTTTGCATCGTATCCTCCTACACTAATCCTTGGAAACCCATGAAAGCAATCGCCATGAGTCCAACGGTGACTAATGCAATGGGGAAACCTTCAAAACTTTCAGGAATATCTGAAGTTTCTAATTTTTCACGAATCGCCGCTAAAAATACAATTGCGATGAAGAAACCAAGTGAAGATCCAATTGCATTGACTATCGTTTCAAAGAAGTTAAACCCTGAGTCGATGTTTAGGATAGTAACCCCTAATACAACACAGTTTGTTGTAATCAGCGGCAAATAAACACCCAATGCATTATAAAGTCCTGGGCTCGATTTTTTTAAGAACATCTCTACAAATTGTACGAGAGACGCAATAACGAGAATAAACACGATCGTTTGTAAAAATTCTAAACCCAAATTAACAAGAATGAATTTGTGAATAATCCAAGTAAATGCAGAAGCGAGTGTGATAACGAATGTTACAGCTGCTCCCATTCCTGCTGCAGTTTCTGTTTTATTAGAAACCCCTAAAAGCGGGCAAATCCCTAAGAAACGAGCAAAAACATAGTTATTTACGAAGATCGATGCGATGATAATTTGAAAAATATTCATGTCTTCCTCCTAAGCCTCTGCTTTTCTTTTATCTGCTTGCATGATTATCGTTCTAAATAATGCAATAATAATTCCCAGTACGATAAAGGAGCCTGGTGCTGCTGAGAATATTCCAATTCCTGGGTAGCTTTCAGGGAAGATTTGCATTCCAAAGAGCGTACCCGCACCAAAAAGTTCACGTACGATAGATATTGACATAATGGCAATCGTGTATCCAATACCCATTCCAATCCCATCGACGATGGAGGGAATAATCCCGTTCTTTGATGCGAAAGACTCAGCACGTGCGAGAATGAGACAGTTTACAACGATGAGTGGAATAAATACACCCAGTTGTGCATGTACATCTGGCACAAATGCAGCTAATACCATGTCGACTAAGGTTACGAATCCAGCGATAATAATGACAAACACTGGAATTCTGATTTTATCTGGAACCACTTTTCTAAATATTGATATTACGATATTTGAAAGAGTTAATACGAAAATTACAGCGATGCTCATAAATATACCATTTGTCGCCGAAGTTGATACCCCGAGAATTGAACAAAGACCTATTAATTGTACAAGAATCGGGTTATTTCCAATGATACCGTCTTTAAATACTTTCCACATACTCTATCCTCCTAGCGAAGCGGTTGCGTTGCTTCAAAAGCTTGCGCAAATCCCGCTTTTAATGCTGTTGTTGTGACCGTTGCACCACTGATTCCTTCGATTTCAGCGTCTGTTGCGCCAAGGACGGAACTCGCAAATTCAGGTTCTTCTAAAGCAGCACCAAATCCAGGGGTTTCGCCGTGTTCAATAGGAGCAAATCCTACAACGGCACCATTATTATCGATCCCTAATGCAAAGGTGATGTCTCCGCCGTATCCTTCAGGAGCTTTAACAACGGCTA
>CAMDZK010000046.1 GCA_945910665.1 uncultured Peptostreptococcaceae bacterium | reverse complement strand
GAACCGATTACCTATGAAGATGGTCCAAAGATTTTGGATGACATCAAGAACAAAAAAATCGTCGTTATTGACTTTGAAACTTTGGATAATGACAAAAAGAAACAAATTTTTGAATTCGTCAATGGTGGAATTTATTCCATGGAAGCACAAATTCGCAAAGTGACAAAAGACATTTTTGTTGTCGCTCCTCGCGGTGTGGATGTGGAAGGGAAGCAAATCGAAAACTTCACAATCAAGGGAGAATTTAATCGCTAATGTTTGCAGTTATATTGCATAACATCGTAACGATTTTGCAAGTGATTATTTTCGTGAATATCCTCCTCAGCTTAGTTCCCAAATTTGCGGAAACGAGTGTAGGACTTTTCATTCAGCGTGTCGCGTATGTCATCCAGACACCAGCGAGACGTCTTTTTGAAATGCTTGGACTCGGAAGAGGTCCCATTGATTGGTCGCCTGTGATGTCCATTTTTCTTTTGAATATCACTGAGGGCGTGATCTTACGTGCTCTCTATGGATAGAAAGAAACTCATTGATTGGTTGCGCGGACAGCCAGAAGAAGTACGAGCCACCCTGAGACAAGTATTGGATGCTTTTTATCAAGCGGAAAAATCTGGTCAACCAGTGACCACACTTTTTTTAACACCTGACGTGGTGGCTGCAACTCAATCCCTCCATGCTCACTTCGATGGGATTGATGTGGATGTCCATCCAGAAGGAGCAGAGCGACAAATTCTACTTCTTAGAGAAAGTGAGCCAGATGTGACGATTTTAAAAATCGAGGGAACTGAGGTTCTACAGCATCGTGCCTTATTGGGGTCAATTCTAGGTACTGGCGTTTCAAGAGACCGAATTGGGGATATCCGCATCCAAGAGTTTCGCGCTGAGGTCATGGTTAAATCGAGTATCGCTGGCTTTATTTGTGAACAGCTTTCACAAGTGGGGCGTGATTCAGTTCAAGTAACTGATTTACACACGATCGATTTTACACTTTCGGAACAAGAGCCTTCGGAATTCACTGTGAATGTATCTTCTCCTCGATTGGATGCGTTTACGTCGCAATTTATGCATGTAGCACGTGACAAAGCGCAAACGAAGATAAAAAAAGGAGATGTAAAGCTGAACCACAGACCTTGTTTGGATGTGAAAAAGACGGTCGATGTAGGAGATACCATTTCGATTCGAGGAACGGGTCGATTTCAAGTGGAAGAACTCTTAGGAACGACAAAAAAAGGAAACGAACGCTATCGTTGTTTCCATTTTGTATAAAGGACGAATATGTTTTATATTGTATTATTTTTGGCACTATTAGCCATTGATCAAGGAACCAAATTGTGGGCCATTGAGCGTTTGATGGGACAAAGCCCCATTCACATGATCGACAATTGGCTCTCTTTTATTTATGTGGAAAACCGCGGAGCAGCCTTCGGAATTTTGCAAGACAAACGGACTTTTTTTATTTTCATCACCGTGGCTGTCATATTATTTTTAACGGGTTATTTTATTAAAACTTACAATCATCATAGTTTTTGGTCGAAAGTTTCTTTTGTACTCATTATTACGGGAGCACTGGGAAATTTAATTGACCGAATTCGTTTTGGCTATGTTGTGGATTTTATTGCGGTGAAATTTGGCGGTGCATTGAATTTTCCCGTGTTTAACGTAGCGGATATGTGTGTTGTCATAGGGGCAAGTCTATTAATGATTATGCTCTTAGTAAGTAAGGAGTTCTCCTAATGAAACGCTTTGGAAACCAATGGGATGAACTTTTACAAGAGGAATGGGAAAAACCCTATTACAAACGATTACGCCAAGCGGTTATACAAGAGTATAATACACAGACCGTGTATCCAAAACCAGAGGAAGTAATGAATGCATTAAAAGCCGTGGACTATGACCGTGTACGCGTGGTGATTTTGGGGCAAGACCCCTACCATGGACCGGGGCAAGCCCACGGCTTTAGTTTTTCTGTGCAAGAAGGTGTCCAAATCCCACCTTCCCTTCGAAATATCTATAAAGAAATTGAGACAGATACGGGAAGATGTCAGCCTCCTTCTGGAAATCTTATTCGGTGGGCAAAACAAGGCGTGCTGTTATTAAACACGATTCTTACCGTGCGAAAGAGTGAACCGATGAGTCATCAGCATTTGGGTTGGCAGATCTTCACAGATGAAGTATTAAAGAAACTCAATGAAAGGGAAACGCCCATTGTGTTTATGCTCTGGGGAAGCCCTGCCAGACGCAAGAAAGAATTGATTGATACCAAAAAAAATCTCGTCTTGGAATCCGTGCATCCTTCGCCATTGTCTGCACATAGAGGATTTTTTGGTTGCCGCCATTTTTCTAAGGCAAATGAATTCTTGCAATCCCACGGAATGGAGGAGATTCAATGGTAAAAGGACCCATACACGTTCAAATTTCTGGCGAACGAATCGATAAATACATGGCGGACCAACTCGATGTTTCACGCACGCAAATTTCTCTTTGGCTCAAAGAAGAAAATGTTTGGGTGAATGGGAAAGCAGTGAAGGCCAATTACAAAGTGCAAGCAGGAGATGAAATTACTTGGGAAGAACCAGAGCCTGAGCCGACCCAGTATGAAGCTGAAGATATTCCCCCTCGCGTTGTATACGAAGATGACCATATCGCAGTGATTGACAAAGAAGCGGGGATGATTGTCCACCCGGCTCCGGGTGTCTATCATGGAACTTTAGTGAATGCGCTTTTGCACCGTTGGAAAGATGAATTGTCGACTGTCAGTGGACCCATGCGACCGGGAATTGTTCATCGCTTAGACAAAGATACATCTGGGTTAATGATGGTCTGTAAAACCGATGAAGCCCATCGCAAACTTAGTGATGACTTGCAAAAACGTGATGTGCATCGCCATTATATGGCTCTTGTCCATGGCCGTTTTCACGAAGAAGATGGAACGGTGGATTTACCGATTGGCAGAAGTCCCAATAATACAGGAAAGATGGCGATCAATGGAAGAGCGCCTCGGGATGCAGTGACCCATTTTGATGTCGTCGAGCGTTTTGATAAACTGACTCTTGTGCATTGTCAATTACAAACAGGCCGCACCCACCAAATTCGCGTTCATATGCAAGCCATTGGACATCCTATCGTGGGAGATCCTCTCTATGGTGTGAAACATGAAAAGTACAATTTACCTTATCAGCTCCTGCACGCCTATGAACTCATTTTTACGCACCCGATTACAGGGGAGGACATGCATTTTAACGCATTGCCCCATGAACCCTTTTTAGGATTTTTAGAAAATCTCAGAAACACGAGTGCCCTCCAATAAAAAGTGAACTTCCCATTCATGAGAAGTTCACTTTTTATTGGAATTTTTCTGGGGTTCCCAGTAAACCGTATTGACCGCCCGTGTGAATGAATAAGACATTTTTTACTCCTTCAAAATACGGGTGACCCTCCTGCAATGCTTCAAAGAGGCCTTTCATCGCTTTCCCCGTATAGACGGGGTCTAAAAGAATTCCCTCCCGCTGGGCAAATTCGCGGATAAAGGCAATATCTTCTGGACGGTTCTTTCCATATCCATCTCCTGCTTTGTCGGCAATTAAGAGAATGTCTTGTGGATGTAAGTCCAGTGCTCCATCAATTTGTCGTGTAAAGTCTTCGGCAATTTCCATGATTCGATTTTGGAAGTGCTCTACATCATGGGCAATTGGGATGCCGATGACTTTGTTTTTGTCTTCTCGAACAAGGGAGCGGAACAGGAGCCCCGCATAGGTGCCGCCAGAACCGACGGTACAAACGATCGCGTCAAAAGAAAAGTTATTTTTTTCTTCAAAGTCTACAATTTCATCGTAGGCCGTATAGTATCCCATGGTTCCAATGGCATCACTAGCTCCAAGGGGAATGTAGTAGGCGGAGTGACCTTCAAGCTCTAGTTCATTCATTTTATCTCGGAGTATTTGTGGGAAGTGTTTTTCATACTCGAGATCATCCATAAAGATGACCTCTGCTCCAAAGAGCGAGTCGAGTAGGGCATTTCCACTGAGCATTTGCGGAGCCTTTGGGTGTAGGTAGATGATACACTTGAGCCCAAGTTTTGCACAGGCAGCTGCAGTGGCGCGGCAGTGATTGGATCCAATGGCGCCTGTTGTAATGATCGTATCATGTCCATTTTCTATGGCGTGAAAAAGAGAAAATTCGAGTTTTCGAATCTTATTTCCAGAAAATTCTGAGCCTGTAAAATCGTCACGCTTTAAAAAAAGTCTGACATCTTCCCTTGGACTTTCAATTTCTTCGATCGGAGTGGGAAGGTGGGCGAGAATCATTTTCTTTTGCATTTTATTCTCCTTTTAAGGGTTGTGCATCTTTTAAGTTGACCTGAATGGTTTTGTAATCCTCGTAATACACCATGCCAGGTGCTGCTTTTTTCGCTTTCTTTACGTTTTTCTTTTCGGTGTAATCCACCAATACGTATTCTTCTTCACCTTCTGAACTGTAGAGTGCGGCGAGGATGGCCGTCTCTTGAATGGTTTGTTCTGGAACTTCACGTCCATCGGTTCGAAGGATTACATGAGAGCCCGGTACATCTTTCGCGTGGAAAAATAAATCATCGCGATTGGCGAAGCGCATGGTCAATTCATCGTTTTGCGCGTGGTTTTTCCCCACAAAGATGAGAAAACCATCGGAAGAGGTAAATCGCATGGGTTTCGAGAGCGACTCTTTCTTTTTCTTCCCCTGTTGTTTTAAATACCCCTCTTGCACCAATAAACTTTGGACTTCCCTGAATTCCGCTGGTGTTTTCGCCATCTTTGTATCGTGAAGCGCTTGTTTTAAAAAGGCAATTTCCCGATCTGTTTCCGGAATTCGCTCTTCTAAAATCGATTCTCGATTCTTTTTCTTTTGGTACACCTTATAGTAATGGGCAGCGTTTTGTCGAGCATCTTTTTTTTCATCTAAAGGAATGGTAATGTCCGGTGCATCTTCTTCAAAATAGTTTTGAACGACTGCTTCTTTTTGCCCCCGATGAATAGCGTGACCGTGCGCCGAAAGCAAATCACCGTACAGTCGATTGTGTTCCCGATCTAAACTATCGTGGTATTCTTCCATCATTTTTCCCCGCTTTGATTCTGCCCGGTCGATGCGTGTTTTTAATACTTGCAAGAGTTGAGATTCTAAAGCCCTTGCTGGGCCTTCCTGTTCTTGATTTCCCACAAAGCGAGCAACGGTTTCATTCATCGTGGGCATCGATTCCGTTGGAAGCCCTAGGTGATTTAATGTGTAGGCGTGGAAGGCTTTGTCCTTTCCATTTTCAATGGCAATGGTCGGGGTGAATTCCCCTTGTTGTAATTTTACTTGGAAGTCTTTTAGCGTTTTCTCTAATTGTTGTCGTTCCTCTTCGGTTAAAGAAGAGCGCGGTTTATTTGCGTCGATTCCTGCGATCAAGCATATTTCTCGGCAAAAGAGAGGTCCAAAGCCTTCGTATTCCGCGAGGAGCCATTTTTGCAGTTTTGTCCCGACTTCTGTCTCATCAATAGCAATGGTACAATCGAGGAGATTCTTTTTCTCGGTAACCATGGGCTCGTAGGGAAGTCCAGGATAGATGAGTCGACTGGCAAAAAAATCTTTGCTCATCCTCTTTTGTGCTCCCACAATTTTTCCAGTTTCATCGACTAACACAATATTTGAATATTTGCCGGTCAATTCCACAATCAGAGAGAATTCGACCGCTTCGCCCAATTCATTATAACTTTGGATATTAAACTGAAAAATCCGGTCTAATCCCTGCTGTTTAATGGTGGTGATTTTGCCGTTTTGTAAATGCTTACGGAGTATCATACAAAACTGTGGCGGTGTTTGCGGGTTTTCAGGTTTTGTATTGCTGATCATGCCGTAGGGACTGTTTCCTGCAGTTGAGAGAATCAAGGTTTCAGTTTTTCGTTCATTAAATATATCAAGACGCAATAACGCTTGTGTGGGCTGGTGGATTTTTTGTATTCTTCCACCGACAAATGCCTGGTTCCATTCTCGAACCATTGCGTGGGTTACAATGCCATCATAGCTCATATTTATCACACTTCTTTCTATTTCTAGTATACCACAGGCAAGGAATGGACAATTGTGACTAAGAGGTCATAAAACCGTATACTTTCCTTCATCTTTAGTATAATAGAATGACTGGAGGGGATACAATTGCATAGTATGACTGGATTTGGGCAAGAAGAAGGTGAAATTTGTGGATTGGCAGCATCTGTCGTCATCCGATCGGTGAACAACAAATCGTTGGACTGGCAAATTCGCATGCCAAAGGTTCTTTTTCCCATTGAAACGAAAATAAGAAATTTGTGTATGAAAAAAATTAGTCGCGGTCGAATCGAACTCTATATTCAGCTGCGTTCTATGGAAACTTCTTTGTATCGTTTGCGCTTAGATGAAGGAAAAGCCGCATCGATTCACGAAGCATTTGAGCATTTGAAGCGCACGTACGATTTGAAGGGAACGAAGGACTTAGAAAACTGGGTTTTGATGCCTGACTTATTCGTGGAAGAACCCAATGCAATCGATGAAGAAGCTCTCTTTGCAGGCGTATTACAGTTCGTAGAAGAAGCGCTAGACCGGTTTGTTGCATCGAGAAAAGAAGAAGGACTTCGTTTGAAAAGTCAATGTATCGAAGAAATGGATGCATTGAAAAATCAAGTGGAAGGATTGGATGCCCATATTGATACGATCAATGAAGAATATAAAAAGCGACTGTATAAACGATTAGAAGATTTTGAAATTACTGACGATTTATCTGAAAGTCGATTCCAACAAGAGATTCTCTACTTCTTAGATCGTTCTGATGTTTCCGAAGAAATTACGCGATTAAAAAGTCACATCACGCAATTTTATACTTTAATGGAAGATACAAAACCCATTGGGAAGCGCGTCGATTTTCTTTTGCAAGAAATGAACCGAGAAGCAAATACAATTGCATCCAAAGCACAGCACATCGACCAAACAAGAAGTGCAATGCATATGAAAGTACACATTGAGCGCATACGAGAACAAATTATGAATATTGAGTAGGGGGTGCGTATGGCACATAAAAAAGGTTTTTTATTGGTCATCTCAGGTCCATCAGGAGTAGGAAAAGGCACAGTTTGCGAAGCGCTGATGAATGAATATAAAGATTTAGAATACTCCATTAGCGTAACGACAAGACCAAAACGCCCGACAGAAGAAAATGGCGTGAACTATTATTTTTATTCACCAGAACAATTTGAGGCGCTCATTCAAGTGGGCGGACTGTTAGAATACGCGAATGTCCATGGAAACATGTACGGTACTCCGAAACAATTTGTCTTAGACCAAATTGAGGCAGGAGAGACGGTCATTTTGGAAATCGACGTGCAAGGGGCACTTCAAGTGAAGAAGAATCATCCAGATGCCGTGTTTGTCTTTCTCATTCCACCGGACATGGATGAACTCAGAAGACGGATTGTTACAAGGGGAACAGAAACCCAAGAAGTCATTGCATTGCGCATGAAAAACGCGCGCAAAGAAATTGAGTATATTAATAAATACGATTATATCGTCATCAATACAGAAGTAAACCAAGCAGTCGATCAAATCAATACGATTATCGAAGCGGAAAAGATGCGTGTCATCAATAATCCAAACATTCAAGAAACATTAATTAAAAGGAGCGAAGCATGAAAATTCCATCATTTAAAGAATTAGAAGAAATTACTTACTCCCGTTACGCTATGGTGAACGCCACT
>CAMDZK010000045.1 GCA_945910665.1 uncultured Peptostreptococcaceae bacterium | reverse complement strand
ATTAAAAGAGAACAATGTAGAAATTACGGATGAAGAGCTCAACACAGCAATGGAAGAATCCAAAGCGATGATGGGTGGCGAAGAAGGATACGAAAGCTTTAAAGAACAAGCAAAATTCTCCGATGAAGATTTTGAACGTCAATCCTATCAAAATCTCCTATATACAAAACACATGGAATATTTTAAAGAAAATGTGGCAGATGTAACCGATGAAAAAATCGCTGCTGAATACGAAGCCAACCAAGCGATGTATGACCAAGTGAATGCTTCCCATATCCTCGTAGAAACCGAAGAAGAAGCGAAAGAAGTCAAACAACGTTTAGACGATGGCGAAGATTTTGCAACGGTGGCTGCAGAAGTATCGATGGATGAAGGAACAAAAGCACAAGGTGGAGCCTTAGGTAGCTTCAATCAAGGCACGATGGTCCCAGAATTTTCTGAAGCGGCTTTTGCTATGGAACCAGGTGACATTTCTGAGCCGGTTCAATCACAATTTGGATGGCATATTATCCAAGTGCACAACAAGACGATCGGAGTGGATGCTTCTAAAGAAGCCATTCGTGAACAATTAGCAGCACAGGAATATCAACAATATATGAACGGATTAAGACAAAACGCAGATATTGAAACCAATATTCCTCCAATGCCAAAAGAACTCCAACCCACGACAACTGAAGCTCCAGCGACTGAAACTCCCGCAAATACAGAAGCGGGTACTGAAGCGCCAGCGCAAACCGAAGCACCTGCTACAGAAAGTGAGCAATAATACGGTTTTTTGTGTTGAATCTTCACTCAAGCATTGCAATTTACGCATTTCTTAAGTATAATAATACGGAGCCTGCTCTGAGCAGCAAATCTATTTTAAATCCTGTGTTTTCGGGATAAGACATGGGTATAGGTTAGAGCAGATGGTTTGGAATCTCTAGATTCATCAAATTAAAGGAGGATACAATGAACAAATCTGAATTATTAGCAAGTATGGCAGAAAAAAGCCAATTAACAAAAGCAGAATCTGAGCGTGCATTAAACGCATTCTTAAAAACAGTTGAAGAAGCATTAGTAAAAGGCGAAAAAGTCCAATTAGTTGGATTCGGAACTTTTGAAGCAAGAGAAAGAAAAGCACGCGAAGGAAGAAACCCAAGAAATCCTGAGCAAGTGATCAAAATTCCAAAATCAAAAGCACCTGTATTCAAAGCAGGAAAATCTTTAAAAGAAGCTGTCAATAAGTAATGTATGAAGAATCAGGTGCACCCTGATTCTTTTTTATAGGAGGAACCATGCGTATCGATAAATTTCTAAAGGACGCTCGCATTATAAAACGAAGAACGGTTGCAAAACAAGCCTGTGACACAGGCCGTGTTCTTAAAAATGAAAAAACTGCAAAGGCAGGCGATGAAGTAGCTATCGGTGATGTGCTGACGATTCGCTTTGGTGACCGTGTCATTCGTTTCCGCGTGGATTCTCTGATTCCTTCGCCGAAAAAAGAGCAAGCGCAAGAGATGTACACGATCCTTTCCCAAGAATAGGGGGCGTGTCATGAAAAGAAAACACAAACGCATCAAGCAAAACGCGATTGTACTTGGTGTCTTCATTCTTCTCTTGTACGGACTGTATTCCATTGTGGATCAGCAACTTCTCTTTAAGCGACATAACGAAGAAATTGCTGGGAAAGAAAAAGAGATACAGGCATTAGAAGAGGAGATTCGTGAACTTGAAACCATGCGCGATTGGAATGGCGATTTAACCTTGGTAGAAGAGTATGCGCGCAAAAAAGGATTAGAACCTACCGACCTTACGCCGGTTCCCATTGAAGGCATGGCAGAATATGAAAAAGAGAAAACAGAAAACTAGGAATCCTTTGTTTTCGTTGACAGGCAGCCCTTTGTTGGTTATACTCAAAGTATTACATAACAAAGGGGTGCTTTTGGTTTATGCCGATTGAGGTAGGGCAAATTGTTGAAGGAAAAGTGACGGGGATTACAAAATTTGGAGCCTTTGTCACATTGGAAACGGGAGAAAGCGGGCTCGTCCACATTTCAGAAGTTTCAAAATCATTTGTGGAAGATATTAACGACTTCCTTAAGAAGGACGACACCGTCACTGTGAAAGTCATGGAGATTAAAGGGGATAAAATTAACCTCTCGATTCGAAAAGCGCAGGAACCTCCGAAAGTTTCTCGTCCACCAAAAGAAAGGGATCATCGAGCGCCACGCAAAACCCCTGTAGAGGAAAATCTTTCCTTTGAAGATCGCTTGTCACGCTTTATGAAGGAAAGTAACGAACGACACGATCAAATTCGCCATCGCGCAAATAAACGCGCTATGGGAAACCGTACGAAAAAAAATGTACATGCATAAACCGGAGCCTTCCGGTTTTTTCTTTTAGGAGAGAGTATGGAAAAGCACATTCATCGGTGGTTAGAAGACATTCCTGTAGAAAAAGGGATTGTTGTCGCATTATCTGGAGGACCGGATTCTGTGGCAGTACTCTGTCTTCTTGCGTCGTATCGAAAGAAACAGTCCTTTCCACTCGTTGCAGCGATTCTCCACCATGGATTGAGAGAAAATGCAGATAAAGATGTGGAGTTTTGTCGTGCTCTTACGCAAAGACTGGAGGTCCCTCTCTACGAAAAGTGGGAGGATGTACCCACGCGTGCCCGTGAATGGGGCATGTCTTTTGAAATGGCGGGGCGGAAAGCACGCCATCTATTTTTTCAGGATGTCCTCACTGAAACCAACCTTCATTTTCTTGCCACTGGACATCATCGACAAGACCAAGCAGAAACGATTTTGTTACGTATTCTTCGGGGGACTGGGGTCGACGGATTAGTGGGTATGGAGCAAAAGGACGGATCGATTCTAAGACCACTTCTTCCCTATACGAAAAAAGAAATTATAGAATA
The DNA here is from genome assembly GCA_945910665.1 of uncultured Peptostreptococcaceae bacterium. GTDB lineage: Bacteria > Bacillota > Clostridia > Tissierellales > Peptoniphilaceae > JAAYQA01. The sequence continues at coordinate 5,054 of CAMDZK010000045.1, read as the reverse complement.
TTTAGAGAATGTAGGACAAACCTACTGTTTCGATGAAACAAATCAAGAAACCGATTACGGAAGGAACCGCGTGCGTCTTGAACTGCTCCCTGTATTGGAACAGTTTAATCCCAATATTCTTGGTGCCTTAGAGACATTGTCTGCCAATGCTAAAGATGCAAGTGTCCTTCTCTGGGATGATGCACGGTCCTATCTAGAAGAGTATTCCGATAATTCTTCTGAAATTCTTTTACCTCATACTTTCTTAGAAGAAAGTCCTGCTTTTCGAAGAAACATTTTAAGAGCATGTATGGTAAAATTAAAAGGAGATGCTGAAGGACTTTCTAGAAAACAAATTGAAGAAGTGGACCGACTTATCCATCAGGGGTCTGGGCGTGAAAAAAAGCTACACGATTTGTATATTGCAAAGACGCAAAAGGGTATTCTATTGAAGATCGATACACCCTTCTTGTTAGGAAGTCTACCCATTCAACCGACAAACGCAACTTTTGGTCGATGGACGATTCGTATCGAGAAAGCACAAAATGTGTCAGAAGATAGAAATGATCCCTATGTCTTTTATCTCCCAGAAGAATGGGCAGAAGAAACAATCATCCGCGCCAGACGGCAAGGAGACTGGATACAACCTTTTGGCATGAATGGAACAAAGTCCATTGCCCATCTTATGAAAGATGAGAAAATACGCGTCGATTTGAGAGACCAGTGGCCTCTCCTTGCGATGAACGATGAAGTTTTCTGGGTGATGGGCATCAAAAAAAGTGAACGTACGAGAGATTTAGATAGTAAAAGCTATTTTCGCATAGAGATGAAGGAGGATACGGATGCACGAGTATAAAGAAATTCGAGAAATTTTATTGACGGAAGAACAAATCCAAAATCGTATTCGTGAGTTAGGTGCTGACATTACGAAAAAATGGGCAGGAAAAGATATTGTTTTAGTGGGTATATTAAAAGGGTCTGCCATTTTTATGGCCGATTTAGCACGACAAATCGACTTACCACTTAGTTTTGACTTTATGGCGGTTTCAAGCTACGGTTCTTCGACAACGACCAGTGGCGTCGTACGCGTGTTAAAAGATTTGGATCAATCCATTGAAGGAAAACATGTGATTATCGTCGAAGATATTATTGACTCCGGGTACACATTAAAGTACATTTACGAACTATTAGAAGATCGAGGAACTGCATCTGTATCCATAGTCACGCTCTTTGATAAGCCGAACCGCAGAAAAGCAAAAATGGATGTCGACATGGTCGGATTCACTTTGCCCGATGAATTTGTTGTGGGTTATGGACTCGATTTTGCAGAAAAATATCGAAATTTGCCATTTTTAGCCGTGTTAAATGAAGAGGCTTATTCTGGATAATATTAACTTTTGATTGAAAGGGGGAATGTGAATTGAATCGAATGTTTAAAGGAATTGGAATCTACTTAATTCCTTTATTGGCTCTTGTCCTTTATTTTATGACGATGAATCCACAAACACCGCAAGCCAAGCAACTCACCGTGACAGAGTTTGTTCAAGCGTTAGAAGATGACGATATTAAACAAATTACAACGACGGGTGCAACTGTGCAAGGTGTGAGAAAAGGTTCGGGAGAGACTTTTGAAGCGTTTTTACCCGATGAAATTCGCATGGATTTTTATAATACGTATTTAAAAGAGAAGGTAGAAGCGGGGGAACTCGAGTACGTAGGTAAACCCATTCCGCAAACACCTTGGTACATTGAATTAATTCCAACATTCTTTGTCGTAATCATGCTGGCGGGGCTGTGGTTCCTCTTTATGAGCCAGTCCCAAGGTGGCAATAGTAAGGTCATGTCCTTTGGAAAGAGTAAGGCAAAGCTCCACAGAGAAGATGGAGAATTGATTACTTTTGCCGATGTGGCAGGACTAGAAGAAGAAAAAGAAGAACTGAAAGAAATTGTCGACTTTTTACGGGATCCGCGTAAATATGTAGATTTAGGTGCGCGTATTCCGAAAGGAGTATTGTTAGTAGGGCCTCCTGGAACAGGAAAAACCTATTTGAGTAAAGCTGTGGCTGGAGAAGCGAAAGTACCTTTCTTTAGTATTTCAGGTTCTGACTTTGTCGAAATGTTTGTTGGGGTTGGGGCTTCTCGTGTTCGTGACTTATTTGCAGAGGCAAAGAAAAAAGCACCTTGCATTATCTTTATCGATGAAATCGACGCCGTAGGCCGCAAACGTGGTGCTGGGCTCGGTGGAGGACACGATGAGCGTGAGCAAACCTTAAACCAACTCTTAGTCGAAATGGACGGCTTTGGCAGCAACGAAGGGATTATTATCATGGCTGCAACCAACCGCCCAGATATTTTGGACCCCGCAATTTTACGCCCAGGACGTTTTGACCGTCAAGTGACCGTTGGACTTCCCGATGTAAAAGGCAGAGAAGAAATCTTAAAAATTCATACGAAAAACAAGCGTTTAGAAGATGACGTGAATTTAGCGGAAATCGCGAAACGTACAGCTGGTTTTACGCCTGCAGATATTGAAAACTTGACCAATGAAGCAGCGCTTCTCACCGCGCGCCATAACTTAAAGAAAATTCCACGCTGGATTTTCGAAGAAGCGGCGATTAAAGTCGTGGCAGGACCAGAGAAGAAAAGTGCTGTCGTGGTGGAAAAAGAACGCGTCCTGACCGCTTATCACGAAGCAGGGCACGCCATTGTTTCTTCACTTTTACCAGACATGGATCCCGTTCATATGATTACGATTATTCCTCGGGGAGGAGCAGGTGGATTCACCGCTTATATTCCTGATGAAGAACGCAGTTATATGACGAAAAAGCAAATGGAGCATCGTCTCATATCCCTATTGGGCGGACGTGCTGCAGAAGCGACCGTATTAGATGACATATCCACAGGGGCATCCAATGATATTGAACGGGCGACAAAAATCGCTCGCTCCATGGTTACTCATTACGGGATGAGTGAGAAATTAGGTCCAATGACCTATGGTCAAGATGACCAAGAAGTATTTATGGGTCGTGACTTTGGTCGTACGAGAAACTATTCGGAAGAAGTGGCAGCGGAAATCGACGCAGAGATGCAACGCATTATTGGCGAAGCCTACGCAACTGCTTTAGAACTGTTGGATACGCACAGACCTGCACTCCATGGTATTGCAAAAGCGCTTCTTGAACGAGAAACGCTGAATTCCGATGAGTATCAAGCTCTCTTTACAGAATTTACAAAAGAAGGCGTCACGGAAATTCCAGAAGAATTAGAATTGGTGAAAAAAATCGACGATACGATTGAACGCACCCTTAAAAAAGCAAAAGATGAGTCTACTTTAACGGAAAAAGAGAAAGAAATGATTCCTAAAAAAGAAGGGACTGCATCCGAAGAAAAAGAGATGTAATGAAGAAGCGGTGGTTTTCCACCGCTTTTTTTGAAAGGAGATATTGGTGCAAAAGATTTTTCATATTGCCGACGCGCACTTAGATGCTCCCTTGTCTAATTTGTCGTTAGAAATTCGGGGGCAAATTGAAAGTAGCCAAGGAGCATTTTTGAACGGCCTCGTGAATCTTTGTAACGAGAGGGAAGCGATCTTAGTGATTGCCGGCGATTTTTTTGATACACCGAACCCAAAAGAAAGAACCCTACAAATGGTGGAGGAGGCCTTTCGCCAATTGGAACAGCCTGTGGTTGCTCTTCCTGGAAACCACGACCCCTATTTTCTCGGTGGTATTTGGGAACGATTGGAAGAGCGGGCAGGGGTGTTTGTAATGAGAGAAGGTCAAGAACATATCCAAATTGGAAATCTTCACTTTTATGGCAAAGGGTACGGCGCATTTAATGAAGTAAGTCCAGAGATCTCAACACCTGTCGGTGATGGCATACATATCCTTTTGTGGCATGGAGATGTAGGAACCGGAGAAGGGGGTTATCATACTCTAACAGGAGATGTTTGGAAAAAATTTGATTACGTCGCTTTGGGGCATATCCACAAAGCGGTGGATGTCCAAGGTCTTTCTTATCCAGGCTTTAGTCGCAGCCGAGGTTTTGATGAAACAGGGGCAGGAGCGGGACACTTTGTTACTTTTGATTTTGGTACACAGGTAGAAAAGGTGCAACTTCCGGGAATTCAGTTTTCACGCACTGTGGTGGATGTGCAAGGGATAGAAACCGCAGAAGAACTGGAGGAAAAGCTTTTTGAAATACTCCCTGAAGAAAAAGGACTTTTGCGTCTCTATATAACTGGTCGAAGAAGAGAATCGCTCCTCATAGAAAAAGGGGTACTCCAGATGAAAATCCTTCAATGTGGATTTTCTTTTGTCCAAATTTTTGATGATACAAAAGAAGAATATAACATTGCACGAGAAATCGAAAAAGTAGGATTTTCTGGTGCGTTAGCACGGGCGATTCAAAATCATGCAGACGATCCTTTCATTGATCGCGCAGTGGAGATACTCCTCCGCGCACAGCAAAGGGAGGCACTGCAGTATGAAGATTAAGCGTGCCTATATCAAGGGGTTTGGCAAATGGGTAGAGCAAGAATTTCTCTTTTCAGATGATATCCAATTGTTTTTTGGAGACAATGAAGCGGGAAAATCCACCTTATTCGCCTTTCTATTTTCTATGCTCTACGGCCTTTCGCCCTATCGGGGTGGGGATGTTCAAAGGAATGAGCGCACTCGCTATGCCCCTTGGCATGGCGATTTTGGGGGAACGTTGGATATTACTCATAAAGGACTCAACTACCGAATTGACAGACATTTTGGTGACACAAAAAGAAAAGATACTTGTGTTCTTACAGACTTGGCTTTTGGTGAGACAATTTCTTTAGGAGATTTGGAACCAGGCGAATTTTTTACTGGACTCACCCGGGAGGAAATGATGCATACGATGTTCTTGGACCAAGACGATGTAGGCATGGAAGGCGCAGAGGCTATCAGGAAACAATGGCTGCAAGCAGAAGAAGATACGTCTGTCTTAGCGATGCGAAAAGCCTTGGACGAATATGCAAAATCTGTGGACCAAAAAGGTCGAAAGAAAACCTTGGGAGATTCCTTATGCGATGAAATTTATGACTT
>CAMDZK010000044.1 GCA_945910665.1 uncultured Peptostreptococcaceae bacterium | reverse complement strand
AGAAGAGAAAAAAATTCGTGCTCTCGTTTTATCGAACCTCATCACGATTCACTTAAAAACAGGTGTCGGTAGACTCTCCGCCTATTGTGGAGCGACGAGTGCCGGCTGTGGTGCAGCGGCTGGTGTCACCTATCTCCATGGAGGGGGAGCGAAGGAAATTGCAACGACCATTTCCAACGCCCTCGCGATCAACTCTGGCATGGTGTGTGACGGAGCAAAAGCAAGCTGTGCTGCAAAAATCGCGTCTGCTGTGGAAGCAGGATTGTTGGGCCATCACATGCAAATGCAAGGACATCGTTTTGAAGATGGAGAAGGGATCATCGTCGACGATGTAGAACACACCATCGAAAATGTGGGCGTCCTCGCAAGAGAAGGTATGAAAGAAACCGACCACGTTATCATTGATCTTATGACAAAACATGGAGAATAAAAAAATCCGAGAACGGCTTGTTCTCGGATTTTTGTGTGTTTTTAGTTGAGTGGGCTCCATGCGAGTTCCATCACTTCATTTGCATCATCCATTGCGTTGATTAAATCTAAACGGATGTAGCGTTCGACGATGTCTTGTAAAGTTTCTTGGGTCGTTTCATCAGAAACACCAAATTGTAAAGAGTTGTTTAACATGACATTCATTTCGTAGTCGCCACTGTTCCAACCTTGTTCAAGTAACATAGTCGTTGCATCTTCAGGATTTTCGCGCATGTAAGCATGTGCTTTTTGCACTGCTTGCATAATTTTTTTAGAAATAACAGGATTTTCTTGGGTAAATGTACGGTTCATAGCGATGACACAGCAGTTCATTTTTGCGAAGTCTTCATCGAGTAAAGAACGGATGCATTTAAGTTTTCCTTCTTTTACAAGACCATATGCGAATGTATCACTTAAAAGAGCGGCGGAGATTTCACCACGTTCCATTGCAGCGACGGTAGCATCTGCCGTAACTGGAGTTAAAGTGACATCTGTTTGTGGGTTGATTCCATCAGCGTCTAATAACAAAGCTGTGATATTATAGTCAGATGCGCCAATTCCATTTGGAACAGAGATCGACGTCCCTTTTAAATCTGCGGTTGTATTGTATTCACTGTCCGCTAATACGTAAATCGATTTACAGCCAACGTGAGCACCACCAACGAATGTTAAATCGACACCATTGGTTACAGGTACGAGCATCGTAGCGATGTGCCCTACGGCGACCGTTGCTTGTCCCGTTCCAAGAGCTTCTGTATAGGAAGTTCCTTTCATTCCTTCAGATTCAAGTCCAGCCTCTTCATAATAGCCCAAATGCGCTGCTACTGTTGGTCCAGATGTGCATCCATCCGCCATGTAATAAAGGACAGGATCTCCATACGCTGGCTCATTTTTCATTGCTTCCAGTTCTTCTGCCGTGGGAGTTAAATCCATATTTGCCATGTCGATGGCTCTTCCTTCAACGTTTAATGGCACAAACATTGATTCCCATTTTCCAGAAGTCGATGCTTCGAAAGAGTTCATGTGTTCTGCAGCAACGTTAACTTCTACATCTTCTTCTTGTCCAACACTTGCATTTAAATTGCTATCGGGGGCAGGTGCAGCTGTTTCGTTTTGATTTCCGCATGCTGTAAATAATGCGAGCACGAGCATTAAAGTCATTAAGACCAAGCTTTTTCTTTTCATTACAAGTCTCCTTTGTATGTATTTATTTATAAATCGACGCGGTCGACTATAAATCGTGATTTCCACCAAAGTGGAGTTTGTTTAAAATGTCTTTTCTAAATTCGACGAACTCGTCAGAAGACCGATCCCTTGGGTAGGGAAGGTCAATCGCAAGATCATGGGTAATTCGTCCAGGGTTTGCATTCATCACGAGAATTCGCGTGCTCATGTATATGGCTTCATCAACATCGTGTGTAACCATTAACGCGAGCTGACGCTGCTCTCGCCACATTTTCAAGATTTCATCTTGCATGTTCATTCGAGTGAAGGCATCTAATGCGCCTAATGGTTCATCCAAGAGTAAAATGCTCGGTTCATTGATGAGTGTTCGCACAAGGGCCACCCGTTGGGCCATCCCACCAGAAAGTTGACCTGGGTAGTCATCTGCGAATCCGGCAAGTCCAATAATTTCAAGCATGCGATCCACCTTGTCTTCATGACCTTTTCTTTTTCTTTGCATATCTAAACTAAAGGCGATATTATCACGGACTGTGAGCCATGGAAAAAGTGTTGGGTTTTGAAAGACAAGTCCGCGGTCTGGAGCAGGACTTTCAATCTCTTTGTCGTTTACGAGAACTTTCCCCGTAGTGGGGAGGATTAGCCCTGCGACTAAATTGAGAATGGTAGATTTTCCGCATCCGGAAGGACCGACAATGCTCACAAATTCTCCGTTATGCATTTCGGCGGAAACGCGATGAAGGGCATGGGTTACTGTATCGTTTTCAACTTTTGCAAAACTTTTACTGACATCATCAAGGAGTAGAGTTACTTGTTTATCTGGCATTATTGTTCATCTCCTATCTCCCAACGTAATAAATGCTTTTTAATTCTTTGTAAGCTTTTGGTTACGATAATAAATACAATACAGATGACAAATAGAGCAGCAAACATTTTATCGTAACTTGCCCATGATTTTTGCCAGTTCATGTACCAACCAAGTCCAGATTCTACACCCAGCATTTCTGCAATCATAATTGCTACACAGGCAGAACTCATCGCTTGAACACATCCTTGTAATATAGATGGAACCGCCCCTGGTATGGCGATATTTCGTACAAGCTGTTGTTTAGAAGCGCCAAGAGTTCTAGCTGCTTCAAAATAGTCTTTGTTCACATTTGAAATTCCTGTCATTGTGGCGACGGTAACGGCAAACCAAGCACCTAAGGCAATGATAAACACAGCTCCCATAAATAGAGAAGATGCAACGACCATCATAATTGGAATCCACGTAACGGTAGGAATTGGGCCTAGGAAGTTGATAATTGGATTGATCCAATAGCGAACTTTGGCAGAATATCCACAGGCAATCCCCGTAATAAGACCTGTAATTACGCCGAGAAAATACCCGAGGAATAAAAGTCGTAAAGTGTGAATCGTACATTCCAATAGAAGTGCACGGTCTGCAATTGCCGCATTAATTATGTAGTTCATACATGGAATAAACGGTTGCGTTAAAATCCCTGTTTTTAAGGTGAGGTAATCATAGATAGTAAGAAAAATAAAGATTCCCGAAATAAGCGGTGCATAGTAGCGTACTTTTGTGAGGGCTAGGACATCGCCACGAGATCTTTTCATCAGACCGATCATTAAGTACATTGCATAAGCAATAATTGCCGCGATAAGTACATAGAAATATCGTTCTGGGTGGGGGTTAGTACTATTATTAGGAACGAGCAAATATTCTGCAATGGCTACTCCTCCGCATACAAAAGGCAAAAGAATGAAAATAATATCGAGAACTTTTTGAGCAGGTGTTCTTTTGCGTTGCTCAAGTTCTCGTAATCGGTTGCGTGTTAATGCTTCAGGAGTAGAAATTTCAGGTTCCATATAGTCGTTCTTAACGTCTTGGGCCATAAAAATTCTCCTCTTATGTATTGTTTTTTGCAATAACAAGCATATAATACTAGACTTAAATTGTCAAACGTTAAGTAAAGATATATAAATAAATAAAGCTTATAGTTATATAAAGAATACTTATAAATCTAGACATTCTATTTTTACTGTTTATTGACAAATATTCATTTGGGTGTAATAATGGCGGTGATTAGAATATAAAGGAGTTATTATGCGTATTTTTTCCCTTGCAATGAACAATTTACGGCGAAGACGTGGTCAGTCGCTTTTGACGGTCATCATTACGGCGGTCACTATTTTTATTTTTACGCTGGTGCTAGGTACGATTTTGATTATGAATCAGGGATTGGAATTATCAAAAAGTCGTCTTGGAGCCGATGCGGTTCTCGTTCCTCGTTTTTCAGGAATCCAATCAGAAGAACTGCTCTTTACAGCGAATCCGGAAAATACATACATGTCCGCGGATATTTTAGAAGAAGCGAAACAGCTAGAGGGAATCTCTACCATTTCCCCTCAATTTTTCGCCCAAACACTTGCATTGGACTGCTGTTCACCAGGGGAAGAAATACGCATTATCGGTTATGATTCAAAAACTGATTTCGTCGTATTGCCTCACTTAGAAGAAGAAGTTACTCCTTCTTCTGAAGAAGATTTGGTTCTTGGTAGTAATTTCTTTTCGGATATTGTCGGAGAAAACTATCTCGTCTTGGGGCACAAATTTTTTGCCAAAGGACAACTCGTGCCGACTGGAACTGGAATGGATAATACAATTTTCATGGAAATGGATACGGTTCGGAAGCTATGCTTAGAATCGGACGTATTAAAACAAGATTGGACAGAATCTGATCCCTTTGACTCTATTTCTGTCATTATGGTCCAATTAGAAGAAGGGTATGATAGAGAACAATTTGAAGAAAATGTGAAAGCTGCAGGGCTTGATGTTGATACGATTTTTACAGGAGATACAATCGCTTCGATGCAAAATCAATTCGCTGTGATTATGAAAGTGATGCTGGTCTTATGGATTGCTTCTCTCATCATCACCATTCTTTCGTTATTTGGTCGTTTTGATAGTCTCGCACGCGATCGAAAGAAAGAGATTGGACTCCTGCGCGCTCTCGGTGTGACAAGTCCCCAAACATTTTCTCTCATTTTGCTTGAATGTTGTACGCTAGCACTCATCGGCGGAATCATCGGAAGCATCATCGCCGTTCTTAGCATGGGACCAGTCCTTGGAGCATTAAAAGATGCATTTCGATTGTCTCCCTCCGTATGGTCATGGGGATACGCCATTTTATGCGGTATAGCAGGAATCATTCTCGCATTATTGATTGGATTTATTTCATCCATCTATCCAGCATTAAAAAGTGCTGCTATGGACCCGCAAGAAGCCATTACACAAGGAGAAAAGTAAATGGAAATCTGTCGTTTAGAAAATATAAAGAAAAACTTTCAAATGGGAGAGACAATTACTCCTGTGGATGATGTGAATCTAAGCATACATGAAGGTGATTTTATCGTGATTGAAGGTCCATCGGGTGTTGGTAAAAGTACATTACTTTATGTATTAGGCACCTTGTTGCAGCCAACAGAAGGAAAGTACTATTTTGATGACGTGGACGTTTCAACATTAAATGACCAACAAAAATCTGACCTGCGAGCAAAGCATATTGGCTTCTTATTTCAAGACACAAACCTCATTCAAGCCCTGACGTTAAAACAAAATATCGAATTTGTACTCGATCATAAAAATGAAGAGCTTCTGGAAAATTTACTGAAGCATTTTGGGCTTGATGACAGAAAAGAGTTCTTGCCTCATCAGTTATCCGGCGGACAGAGGAGACGTGCTGGTGCGGTGCGGAGCATGATTCACGGGCCGAAACTCTTGTTAGCGGATGAACCAACAAACGATTTGGATGAACATTGGGCGCAAGTAATGATCGAAGCATTCAAAGAACAAACACAAAAAGGCACTGCCGTTGTGATGGTAACGCATAATAAGGAACTGGCCATGCATGCAAAAAGGCGATTTGTACTGCAAGATGGAAAATTAATAGAACAAAATTAGGAGGAACAATGGAAAAGAAAACGAAAATGCTAGCGGCAATCCAAGCTCTTGCTGCACTCGTACTCATGGGAGCCATGCGGTTTTGGGCCCCTGTATGCCAGAAGATGCTAACGCTAGAAAATGGGAGAGAAGTACATATGAAGTGCTTCTACACAGACCGTGTAGGCATGATTTTGGCGGCGTTGGTCATTCTTGTAGCCATTATCATGATTCTCTCGAAAAGTCCTCATAAAGCCTTTTATGTGATCAACCTTGCATTAGGGGCATTTATCTTTTTGAGTTTCACGAGCATTATTGGTGTGTGCATGAATCCAGAAATGTCTTGTAATACGACTAAAATCTGGGCGTATGTTACGTCGGTCATCATCATGATGGCAAGTCTTATTGGAATCTTTTCAGGAAGAGATGGACAAATTCCATCATAATTGAAATCAAAATGAGCGAGGCATCACGCTTCGCTCTTTTCGTTTATCACTACCATAAACCCATTACAGACTGCATGAGCAAACTGCTTGCAGTAATTACAATCCAACAGACAGAGCCTAAAAGGAGTGGTTTGCCTCCCGTTTTTACGAGTTTCACGATATTTGTATTGAGTCCTATCGCAGCCATGGCGAGGACGATGAAGAATTTGCTGAGAGTTTTCAGTGGATCAAAAATCGTATTGGATACTCCCATGGATACGGCAATGGTTGTAATGACGGATGCCAATAAAAAGTACAAGATAAAGAAGGGGAAGATTTTACTTAATTTTACTGATGATTCTCCTTGGTTTTGCTTGGCTTTGTAAAAGACCAAGGCCAATGTAATAGGAATGATGGCTAGTGTTCTTGTCAACTTCACTGTCACCGCTGTGTCTAACGTATGGCTACCTAGACCGTAGAGCACATCCCATGTAGATGCTGCTGCAGTCACTGAGGAGGTGTCGTTGATTGCTGTTCCCGCGAAAATGCCGAAGGCCGTGCCATCCGCAGTGGAAAAGCCTAAAATACCACCCAGTGTGGGGAATAAAATGGCGGCTAAGACATTAAAAAAGAATATAACAGAAATGGCTTGGGCTACTTCTTCATCTTCCGCGTCGATGACAGGTGCTGTCGCTGCAATAGCAGAACCTCCGCAAATCGAAGAGCCAACGCCAACCAACGTCGCGATTTTAGACGGAATTTTAAGTGCTTTGGACAGAAAATAAGCGGTGATAAGAGCAGCAGCGATGGTCGTGATGATAATGGGAAGCGACTGTTTCCCCGTTTGTAAAATGACAGAAAGATTGAGTCCAAACCCGAGTAAAATGACCGCATACTGGAGTATTTTCTTTGATGTATACGTAATTCCCGCTTGAAATGGCGCTTTGTTTTTAATCAGTAAAGTGATAGCCATCCCTAAAAGAATCGCAAACACTGGTCCTCCAATAATGGGGAACTGTTTCCCTAAAAACCAGCTGGGAATTGCAATGGCTAGCGATAATCCAATTCCCTTTAATTTCTCATTCATCAAAATTCCTCACTTTCCTCTGTAATTTTCCTTGATTCTTTCGCACTTCTTGATACACGATCGCGGCCCGTTCGTAATTGGGAGGAGGCAGTGAAATGTTCATATTCTCAATTCTTTGATAAAAGGCTTCTGCTTCATCCTTTTTTGATTTACAAAGGATTTCTCCCTGTGCAACATAAAGGAGGTATCCGTCTTGCTCGAACACCCAACTGTGTTCCATAAATTTCTTTTTATCCGTGAGCACTGCACCAATACTTCTTAAGTTTTGAATCAATCGTTTATACCACTGGGCTCGCTCAAAAATTAGTTGTGAAGCAGCTTCCAGCATTTTCGCTTCAATGCTTTGAATAAACTGCTCCATCATTTCCGGGTCCTCGAAAACGCTCCGGATGGCTTTGTGCGTTTCTTCTTGTTCTTCTCTTTGTAAGCGTCTACGGATGGGAGAGATTTCCCATTCAAAAGATCCGTTGTACCGTATCGGTACGATGGACTGGAGTGCTCCGATCGTATTTTCTAATGTTCGTCGACTAAAAAAAGGACCCCAAGTGCCTGAGGGGCTCATGGTAAGAAGCTTCGTTGGATGATCGGTCAAATAGAGGGCTTGTTTTTCTCTTTTATACTGGGCATTATATATGGGCTGAAGTTGACGAATGCGTGTGAGTTCCAATAGGCAGGCTTCGAGATGGGTGTCTGTTGGTATGTATTTCACATCGTCAATAAATTCCATCATCACAAAGAGCTTTTGCCGTTCGTGCTTACCGCGAAAATAAGAGAGAGCTCGATTTTTCAAGTGTTTGCTCTTCCCAATATAAACGATACGCCCTTTTGAAAGAAATTGATAGATGCCTGGTACATTGGGCCAGGTTTTAACCTT
>CAMDZK010000043.1 GCA_945910665.1 uncultured Peptostreptococcaceae bacterium | reverse complement strand
CTGTTTTCTGAATCGACAACGGGAGTTTCCGATAGGTCATAGCGCGTGGCAAGTTTTGCCACGACCTCTTGATCATCTGTAGCGGTGACACTTGCGTGCACGTCATTGATGAGTTCTTCTATGGGAGTGCCGTTCGCTCGAATAAGATCCGCTAAATAGATAAACCCTACGAGTTTTAAGGTTTCATCGGTAATCCAGATTTGCTCTAATTTATTCGCATCCAAGTCTGACTCTTTCACTTTTTGCAAAATAAAATCAATGGACTGATTTTGTTTCGCAGAAAGAAAGTTCACAGACATAATGGAACCGACACTCTCTTCTGGATATCCTAAGAGCTTTGTGATGATCGGTTTTCTTTCGTCATCGACGTATCTCATCATCTTCCCTACCATGTTTGCGGGAAGTTCTTGGAGTGTATCTACGACTTCATCTTCATCGAGTTCTTGAAATAATTCCTTTGTGTCGTTCTCTGAAAGTATTTGGATGAGTTCATACTTTTTTGCTTTACTCAGTTCTGCAAAAGTATCTGCAAGTAAGTCTTTGTCTAATAGCTTTATGCGAATGGCGGTCTCCTTGTGAGATAAATCATCAAACTCTCCCGCCAAGTCGATGGGATTCTTCTTGTTCAGTTGTTCTTGGAGCTCCTTGCGCTCATTGGTGTTCAATTTTTCTTTATTCATTTTAACCTCCTTCTCTTTCGAAAAAAGGGCGCAAAAAAACACCGCTTTTTTTCAAGCTCACTGTGGTTGTGATAGCACTGAAATATGCGATGTAAGAGGTTAATACATAGGAAATTAGACACAACAAGATTGCTGTATCAAAAAGCCTCCATATCGCAAATCGGTCTGCCGACTACAATCACAACAATCCATGTGGTGTTCACCTCCTAAAGTATTTGTTTCTATTGTATCAAATAATCGTAGCATTGTCTAAGAAAAAGTTATTATAGTTTTAATTCTAAATAAATGGCTGTATCCGCAGGGTTGTCATTATATTGTTCGATTTTATAAAATCCTAAACTTTTATACAGTCCAATGGCTTGTTCCATCATAGGAAACGTATCCAAACGCATCTTCGCATAACCAAAGCGCTTTGCATCTTCCATCACTTTTTCCACAAGAGCACGGCTGTAGCCTTTTCCACGGTAAGCGGGCCGCATATACAAACGTTTTAATTCACAAATGCCCTCTCTTTCTTTCGTAAGAGCAACGCTTCCGATGACACGATCATCTAAGACAGCCACATACGCACAGCCCGTGGGTGCGCCATATTTATAGTGTAAGTCCTCCAGTTCCTTCTCTGTGTCTTGCACTTGGAGACAAAGGCGCACATCATCGCTGAGGGACGCTATATAATCCATATACTCTTGGACAATTGAAACAAACTCTTCTTTTCTTTCGGTTGCAGGGATGATTTTCATAATGGCTCCTTTCTCATATCTCTATTATGCTCGATTAAAATTGGAACTGCAACTTGTCCTTGGGGTATATACATCCTAAGAAAGGAGAGATTTCATGAAAACAGAAGATGCTGTTAAAAAAGATGGCCGATTCCACCGTGTGGAGTCTGGTTTTCGCAGTTGGATTACAAAAGACGGTTCCCCTGGCCCCACAGGTGATGGAGGCTTTCGAGCAGAGAAAGACCGTTATCATTTATATGTTTCACTAGCTTGCCCTTGGGCAAACCGCACGCTCATTATGCGCAACCTAAAAGGGTTAGAAGATTTTATTTCCATTTCTGTCGTAAATCCCTATATTGACGATGGCGAATGGAACTTTAAAGACTATCCAGGTGTCATTCAGGACCCAATTTTTGGCGCCAAGGACATTCGAGAAGTTTACAACCACGCGGAAGAAGGGTTCAGTGGTTATATGAGTGTGCCCATTCTCTTTGATAAAAAGACGATGACGATTGTGAATAATGAGTCGTCAGAAATTATTCGAATGCTCAACACCGCTTTTGACGACATTGGGGCAAAAGAAGGCGACTATTATCCAGAAGAACTGAGAGAAGAAATCGACGCTTGGAACGATAAAATCTATCCTGGGTTGAACAATGGCGTGTATCGAGCAGGTTTTGCGAAAACACAAGAAGCCTACGAAGAAGGGGTTCACGATGTCTTTTCTGTGCTTGACGAATTGGAAGAGCATTTAGAAGGAAAAGAATATTTAGTGGGCGATCAACTC
This sequence comes from uncultured Peptostreptococcaceae bacterium, assembly GCA_945910665.1. Taxonomy (GTDB): domain Bacteria; phylum Bacillota; class Clostridia; order Tissierellales; family Peptoniphilaceae; genus JAAYQA01. The sequence goes on along the minus strand of CAMDZK010000043.1, from coordinate 5,824 downwards.
ACAGAATCAGATATTCGGCTTTTTGTAACACTCATTCGCTTTGATCCAGTATACTTTGGTCACTTCAAATGCAATGTAAAAGAAATCAGAGATTACAAAAATCTATCCGCATACACGAGAAGGTTATACCAAATCCCAGAATTTAAAGACACGGTCAATTTCGACCATATTAAACGCCACTATTATATGAGTCATCCACAAATCAACCCGACGAAAGTCGTTCCCATCGGGCCAAATATGGATTATTTGGATTAACAATTTTCGTCTCAGGAAAAACGAAAGGACAGAATTTCACTTCTGTCCTTTTTGTATTAAAGCGCCAGTCCAAATTCCACCACATTTCCGTCGGGGTCTTCTACGATGAAATGTTCTGGTTTGGGTGGATTGTCGATAATTTCATTGGGTACATACCCTAGTTCTTCGGCTATTTTGTGAAGTTCTTCTACGTCCTCTGCTAAAATGCTCGCTTACAGTAAACTTCATCACATTGCGTATGACCACAACGCCATCTCCAGCAAACAAAAGGAAATGATTGCCTTGGGCATAGCCATTGCAGAGAAGTGTGAAGGTGCATGATGTCTCACACCATGCGTTTAATTGAACTAGGGGCAACGCGGGAAGAAATTGCCGATGTGATTGGCGTGGCGATTGCCATGGGAGGCGGTCCCGCCACAGCTTACGGGGCAAAAGTCCTCACCATGTACGACGCATATACATGAGAGTAGGTTTTTGCGCATTTTCACGGGATGGCCTATAATAGATGAGATAATACAAATAAAGGAGATCCTATGAACGAGATCATTCACTGCCCAAAATGTAATGGCGAGTACGTGTATTTTGATGGCACCAACTTATATGTTTGCCCTGACTGTGGATTTGAATTTACAAAAGAAGAACACGAGGCCGCTCAAGAAGCTGCCATCGTTCGCGATGCCAATGGCCAGCCCATTGAAGATGGACAGACTCTCGTGGTCACCCAAGATATTAAGGTCGACGGATCCAATGTAATTAAACAAGGGTCCAAAGCAAAAAATGTCCGCGTGTTAGAAACACCGGTCAACGGTCACGAATTAGAATGCACCATCGACGGCTTTGGCCGCATCTATATTTTTGCTAAATATATAAAGGCATAAAAAAGAGGAGAAACAACAGCGTTTCTCCTCCTTTTTATATGTTTATCAATTTATCCTTCGATAAAAGGCCCAAAGGGTTTTCCCACATTGAGTACTTGTTTTTTGTAGTGTCCGTTTAATACAGCCGCTGCAGATCCGTAGAAACTAAAGAGGCTAATGAGAAGTTCACAGATTCCTGCCAACATGTGACCAAAATGAGATCCTGCCAGTGTGGACATTGCTAGACCTAAAAAGAGTCCATCAATCAATACAAAAATGATGAAGAGGTTTTTGTTGACCCCCATGGCTCCCACTGTCATAAATAAAGTAAAGATGAGATAGCCCACGTAAGCAAAGCCCAATTGGTTCAGGTCTGCTCCTTGCATCATACTTTCTCCGAAAAGCCCGTGTTGGATTAACCAGGTCATGGCAACGCCAAGCCAAAAGAATCCATAGCCTCCAAAGGCAGTGGTTCCAAATACATTATTCTTTTTGGAATCCAAAATGGATGCGTAAATTTGTGCGCAAGCCCCCAAGAAAATGGCCCAAGGCACGATGAGTGAAGTTCCATCGGTCCACCCTAATTTTTGTGTCGACGCCACAAGCGTGACCATTGCAAGACCAAACAAGCCAATCGCTGTTGGGTCCGCTACCACTTGCTGTTGAAAAGATGTTTTTTCCATTCAATCCTCCATTTAAGATAATCAGCTTTCATTTTAGCATGAGAAATGTTTATTGACAAGTCATAAACGTAACTTTATTTTTCATGAAATTTATCTATACTTTACATTTATGCGATATAATCATGTAAAGATGAAGCGGAAAGGAGATGCCATGGTTATTGTTCTCTATAAAAGGGTTACAGGATTTACGAAAGAATATGCAGAATAGATCGCCAAAGAAGTCGGTGGAAAGGCAATTTCGATTACCGAGTCAAACACTGACGATGACCGCGAGGCTACAACCATTGTTTTTGGAGGTAGACTTCATGCCGGTCGTATTGAAGGCCTTTCCCGCGGAAAACAGCTTTTTGAAGAAAGTACAGCCAATCAGTTGATTGTATTTGCAACTGGAGCCATGCCGATGGATGCGACCGATGACATTGAAAAAGTATGGTCTGACAATGGAATTGATGAACGTATCCCCCACTTTTATTTGCCCGGAGGACTTCGCTACGACCGCATGCCATGGGGTGAAAAACTACTCATGAAGACATTTGCAACCATGATGAGCAAGCGACCAGAAATGAAGGAAATTGAGGCAAGTACGGGAATAAGCTTGAAAAAGTCGTACAGTTTATTTGATCCAATCTACGCAAAACCTTTAATCGAACACATTCTTTCTAATTCAAAAGCAAGCTCGTAAGCTTGCTTTTTTAGTCTTCTAATATTTTTTCATCGGTTAAATCCATGGGGTTATCTGTTTCAATCATAATGACTTTATCCCCTTCACGAAGTTTCGTCTTTCCTCTTGGAACGATAATTTCTCCGTCGGCGTCTTGTATCATAATTATTAACATATTTTCAGGTATTTTTAGATTACGAAGCATCTTCCCTTCCCACTGATGTCCATGGGGAACTGAAAATTCAATGAGTTCTTGTCCTGAATGATCAAAGTGAATCTCTCCACCGAGCACAACCAAGTCTCCTTCTTGAAGTTCTACAGATCCTCTAGGAACAATCGTCTTTCCTGTCCGTTCGATTTTTGCAACGATAAAGTCAAAAGCAAGGTTTAATTCGCGGACTTTCGTACCAATTAAATGGCTTCCTTCTTCCACGCGCGTTTGAAGAAAACCAACTTCTGCCTTTGAATTGTAGTAGTTGAATTTTTGAAGAACTGTATCGTTTGGGTCGAGCATATCCCATTTTTTCGCTGCCATTGGCATGAGCGTGCCTTGGGCTAAGGAAGAAAGCACACAAATTCCAAAGACGATATGATAGATATCCATGGTGAAATCAGCTCCGCTGTTCACCGCCATAATGGCAAATGCGATGGCGGCTGCCCCTCGAACTCCCGCTAAAGATATGAAATTTAATTGAGGGCGATTCAGCTTAAAGGGAAGCATGAGTCCATAAACGGTTAAAGGTCTTCCGATAACAGTCATAAAGAGCATTATTGCAAGGGCTATTGGGAGCGCTTGGAAAAAGTCTGTACTATTAGAAAGTAGGCCTAAGATAAAGAAAAGTCCAATTTGCATAATTTCTGAAAGTCCATCAAAGAAAAAGACGACTTCTCGTTTTCCATGAAATTCTTTATTTCCTAAATATATCCCTAATATATACAGAGCCAAATATCCGTTACCACCAATTAAATCTGCCACCGCATAGGTGATGAGCATCGCCGCTGCCATAAAAACAGAGTTCAAACCATCAGCACGGATCCTAAAGTTGGTGAGAAGCTTTGCTGAGAGAAACGCCAATCCTGCACCTACGGCAAGACCTAAGGCAATTTGCGATAGGATAAGGGCAGGTACTGATACGTTGGTGCCCATAATCACCGCTAAAAATACCATGGTCATCGTGTATGCCGCCGGGTCATTGGATCCACTCTCGAGCTCGAGAAGGGGGGCAGTATTATACTTTAAATTCAAGTTTTTCGAGCGAAGAATATTGGAAACACTTGCGTAGTCAGTGGAGCCAACAATGGAACCTATCAGCATTCCTTTAAGCAAGTCAAACCCCAGCACAAAGTGGGCAAATAATCCAGTCAGTAGCGCTGTGACAACAACCCCTAAAGAGCTGAGAATAATCGCTTCTTTTGCCACAGGCTTGGCCATTTTCCAGTTGGTACCAAATCCTCCGTAAAACATGATTATCATCAACGCAACGGTGGCAAAACCATCGGCAAATTCGAAATCATCGAATTCAAATCCTAAAGCTCCAAAAGCCATTCCTAATACAATAAATAGTAAAAGAGCAGGAATCCCGTGTTTATTGGAAATACGAATCGCCATAAGAGCTAAGATCATGATGAAGCCAACCATTAAATAAACCATATGCATTCTCCTTTCAAATAAAAATTAGAGCAGCCTCCGCTGCTCTGTTTTTCAACTATTTAATACTCATTATATCACAGAAAGATAGTCATTCTCTTCATAAACATTTTTATCGCTGGATCGCAGGATCTTTTATGTATCGTACAGACAATTGTCCTTTACTAATTCCTAGTTTCGTATAATAATAAAAGGAGAAAGGAGTCTTTTATTTGCAACACAAAGATTTTGGTTTAGAAAAAGAGTTCACAGTAAAATACAAACGCCGTCTTTTGTTAGACGGCCTTTACGTTGGAGTTGTCGCTGGAATTTTATCCGTGGCATTTCGTTATGTTTTAGGAAAAATTGATGTCTTTCGGGGATTTTTATTTGAAGATATTTCTCTCCTAAAATTGGTCGTCATGGTTTTTCTGTTTTTTATCGCGTCCGTCCTCATGGATCGACTCCTTCGTTGGGCACCTTATAGTGGCGGCAGCGGAATCCCACAAATTCGCGGGGAACTCAACGGAAAGATCTCCATGGTTGTTGTCCCTACTCTTTTGTCGAAATTTTTTGGTGGTGCTCTTGCCAATGTATCGGGACTGTTCTTAGGGCGGGAAGGCCCTTCGATTCAATTAGGGGGGATGGCTGCCAAGGGACTGGCTCGCATCTTGCAAAGAGGTCCCATGGAAGAACGGCACATGATTACAGCTGGTGCATCCGCGGGTCTTGCAGGAGCGTTTAACGCACCGATTTCTGGCGCCTTATTTGCGTTAGAAGAGATGCACAAATCCTTTTCGCCTTATCTTCTCGTTCCATGCGTATTGGCGTCCATCACGGCAAATTTTGTCTCTTTTGAATTATTGGGAAGAAGTCCTGCGTTCTCTTTCCCCATCGTAGAACTTTTGCCCCTGCATTTTTTATGGGTGGCGATCATCATCGGGGTGTTAGGAGGTGTGTTGGGCTCAGTTTTCAATGGGGGACTTTTAAAAACGTCGAGGTATCTTACGAAAATCCCCATTCCACGGTACATCTTATTTTTTGTCGCAATGCTCCTTATGATTCCCTTGGGCCTCTTCTCACCGGAAATCGTAGGTGGTGGACATCACTTAGTGGAAGCACTGTCCAATACGAGCCATAGTTTGCTGTTTTTGGGCGTTGTGCTCCTCATCCGCCTCGTATTTTTATGGATCAGTTATGGAACAGGAGCCCAAGGGGGTATCTTTTTGCCTACATTGGTGATCGGTGCTCTGCTCGGCGCATTTGTTTTAGAGCTCGTGCCGATCGATCCCATTTATCTGCGAAACTTTTTATATTTGGGGATGGTCGCTGTATTGACTGCTGTCGTCCGTGCACCCTTGTTATCGATACTCCTCGTTTCAGAAATGTCTGGATCGATGAACCAGCTTTTATCGATTACAACTTGCTCCATGGTTTCTTATTTAGTCGCAGAAAAAATGGGAACACTTCCCATCTATGAATCTCTTTACGAAAATTTAATGCATAAAGAAGGAATGAAGAAAAATTCTTACTCTGATAATATTTTACAAACGATTTACGTTCCAGGAGAATTCAAGTATTTAGATACACCTTTATCCGACATTCCCTTTCCTGGCCATCTTCTTATTATCAATATCCACCGAAATGGAAAAGAATTTGTCCCCCATAGGGAAACCACCTTGGAGGTAGGCGATGAGCTCCTTGTCGTCTTAGATGGAGATGCCATCGCAGAAGTCGACCG